>WFSM01000176.1 GCA_015485945.1 Candidatus Bipolaricaulota bacterium
GCCCTTGCAGCGCGATATCGACCCTGCCCTCGTCCTGTTTTAGGTTACGCAGCGTAACCGTGGGAATGCGGCGCGCCGGAAACTTGCGATCGATTAAGTAGCGCCTGGCGTTCACCCCGGAGAGCCACGCCCAGTCCTTATCCTCATTGGCAGCGTTGACAACCACGAGGTAGTTATCCGCCCCGCGGCGGTACACCATGATGTCGTCAAGCACGTTGCCGTCGGGATCGAATAGGTAGGCGTATTGCGACTCGCCCGGGTGCAGCCAACTGGCGTAGTTGCTCGTTACCGCGTTGAGGAATGCGGTCGCGTTTTCTCCTTCCACTGCGAATACCCCCATGTGGCCGAGGTCGAATAGTCCGGCGGTGGCGCGTACGGCGCGGTGTTCGGCGATGGCGGACGTGTACCACACCGGCATCTCCCAGCCGGCAAACGGGACGAGCTTTGCCCCCAGTTGGTGATGGCGATCGTAGAGTGGAGTGCGTTTCAGTGAGCCCTCCTGGTCCTTCCACACAAACGTCTCGTCCGGCCCAGCCGGGGACGGAATGCGTTCTTGCCCGATGAAGTACAGCTTATCGATGGCGAACCACTCCGGATGGGCGGCGTAGATTTCCTCGATCCGCCCCGGGCCGACTGCAGGGATTTCCGTTGCCGCCCACGTACCTACCGGCGGGGTCGCCGGCTCGACCACCGCTGGGCCTTCCACCTTGCGGTAGATGTCAGTGGGGTCGAACACCACGTATCCATCAGCGAGCCCGGCGAGCCAAGTCCGCACTGCGGCTTTAGCCGCGGCGGGCGCGAACACGTAGAACTCCTGCGCGCCAGCACGACCGATCCGCACCGGACTGATCATATTTCCATCGCTATCGAACAGCAGCGAAACGCAGGATTCGCCGATCGGCATGGTTGTGATCGCGGCAGTTCCGGCCTGGTCGAGGAGCTGACACGCCCGTCCGCCGCGCACGCGGAGCGCCGCCCAATCATCACGGGGCGCGGGAACGGCGATTTGGGGGTCGACACGGTTAAGGAGGGCACGCACGTCGTCGCGCGCTTGCTGCAGCACGGGCACCGGGATCTTGCCGCGGGACAGCGGGCCGGTGAGCCCGAGGTACTCGAACGGTTTGATCGCGCGCAGCACGGTGGCGATGATCCGCGCCAGCTCCTCCATTTCTCGTTTACCCCTCCCCCGCTGCGTGACCCACGGGGTCCCGAGCCTGATTCCGTGCGCATCAGCAGCGGAGTGATCGCCGGGGATTGTGTTCTTGTTGCACACGATCCCAACGAGATCAAGGATCCGCGACGCGATCTCCCCGAGCATCGTGTAACCGGTGTCCGCGTTCAGAGCGCGCAGGTCGACGAGCATGAGGTGGGTGTTGGTGCCACCGTAGGCGAGGGTCAGGCCCTGCTCCTGGAGCGCATGCGCCAGATGGGCGGCGTTGTCCACAA
The DNA here is from genome assembly GCA_015485945.1 of Candidatus Bipolaricaulota bacterium. Taxonomy (GTDB): domain Bacteria; phylum Bipolaricaulota; class Bipolaricaulia; order UBA7950; family UBA9294; genus S016-54. The sequence goes on from WFSM01000176.1 coordinate 1,447, forward strand.
TGCGGTGCTGCATCTCCTTGAACGCATCGGTCTGCGCGATCTTGAGCGCAGCGGCGATAGCGGCGAATTTATTGACGTGTGGGCCGCCCTGCTCGCCCGGGAACACCGCAGTGTCGATTTGGGCTGCGATTTTGGGGTCAGTGGTCAGAAGCACCGCGCCGCGCGGGCCACACAGGGTCTTGTGGGTGGTGAACATAATGACGTCGGCGTATCCGATCGGGCTGGGATACGCGCCCGCAATCACCATCCCCGCGGTGTGAGCGATGTCAGCGAGAAGGATCGCCCCGACGGCGTCGGCGATCGCGCGGAACGCCTTCCAATCCGGTTGCCACGGGTAGGAAGTAAATCCGGCGATGATCATCTTGGGACGGTGTTCCTTCGCCAGTGCCATGATCTGGTCGTAATCGAGCTTCCCGGTCGTGTGATCGACGGCGTAAGATACGATGTTGTACTGTTTCCCAGTAATGTTGAACTCCGAGCCGTGCGTGAGGTGGCCGCCCTCGGTGAGAGCGAGGCCCATCACCGTGTCACCGGGGTTCACGAACGCCTCGTACACCGCGAGGTTGGCCGCCGCACCGGACAACGGCTGGACGTTGGCGTAGATCCGCTCCGGCGGATAATCCGGGGTGGCGAAGCACTCTGCCGCCCTCCGCCCGGCAAGAGACTCCACGAGGTCGGCAAACTCCGTTCCCTTGTAAAACCGCCAGTCCGCGTACCGCCGGTGCTCGGCGAGTTGGTAGTCGACATCGCGTAGCTGCTCCGGTGGGGACATCCGCATTGCCGCGCGCGGGTACCCCTCGGCGTAGATGCTCGTGAGGGCGGACGCGAGCGCCGTCCGCACCGCAGGTGGGGTAAGGGTCTCGGACGGGATGAGGATGATCTTTTCCCGCTGCCGGCGCTCTTCCGCCGTGATCAACGCAGTGAGCTGGGGATCAATCCGTTCCAAGTCGGTGAAGCCGAGTTGTTCGTTCATGGTCACTCCTTTTTCCAGTCGATCGGTTCCGGGTGTAGTCTACGGGGAAGGTCTCGCCATTTCCAGGCGATTTTCGGGAGGAGGTATAGCCCGCCGCTCACCAGAGAATGCCCGCCGACGATGATCGGGATGGGGGCGTCGCGGATCGCACGGGTGAACGCCGCCCATTGCGGATCCACGACCAATTCGGGACGGAGGATGTCAGACGTAAACCGGTCGGACGGCGGTGGCAGTGCCCCGGTCAGCGCCAGCAGCGGGCGGGTGTCGATGAGCGCTCCGTCGCACGCGGCGGCAACCCGGGCAATGAACTCCGTCGGTCCGTCGTCAGCGAGAACGGACCCAAGGATCGTTGCACCGGATGTGGGCGCGGCACGCATTCCTCGCCCCTCGGCGACGACGCTCGTGCGGCACGCCACCGCGCGTTCAAACCAGGCCCAATCGATGGGGTTGACCCGGCCGATGAGATGGACACGCGCCGATCGCGAGGTAAGGAGGCGCGCGAAGGGGGACAAATGCGGGTGGTGACCGGCGAATTCGCCAGCAGCAGTGCGCAGGTGCGGTCCGCCGACCGCGGCGGCAGCGACGAGCTCAACATCAGTTGGAGTGTCGATGTCAAACCGGGTGGCAGCGTCGTGGGGGAGGGCAAAGCATGGTATACCAGCGTCGGCGAGCGCGAATCCGAGTGCGTTGTCCACCGCCGGAAGATCAATTCCGGTCAGCACGTGCGCTTGGCTCACCGCAGCGAAGTCACACGAGTAGAAGTTGTTGAACAGGGCACCTGGGGCCGATCGGGCGGTGAATTCGAGCAGCGTGCGGATCTGCACATCGGTGAGGAGGGCACCGCTGCCGCTGCCGAAGTAGAGGAGACGCTCAATGGCGAACTTCGTTATCACTTCCCGCAGTTCCGCCCCGAAGTGAAACGGCGTTCGCGTCGGGGGCAGCACGTGGACACCCGTGGGTGCGATATCCGCGGTGGTGACGATAAACACGGGATCGACCCCGACACGGGTGAGCGCGTCCACCAGGTCAAGCAGCGCTCCAGTGCGCCCGGCGTGGACGATTCGCTCCCCGAGGCTGGGCCCGCTCGGAGGGTGCATGATCACTGCCGCTGCCCGGCTCAATCCCCACCTCCAGCCGCCAGCAGTTCCAGCACCCGGATCGTCGCCCCTTTGTCGAGCGGCCGGTTGCGGCTGCCACACCGCGGGGAATAGATGCACGATGGGCATCCGTTGTCGCATGGACACCCGGCGACAAGTCGGTATGCAGCGGCAGCGACCCGTTCGAGTGCAGCGAAGATCACGTCGGTCAGCCCGGCGCCGCCGTCGAGCTCGTCGTACAGGATGATCGTCGGGCCCTGCGTGGCGGGATGGAGCGTGGTAGAGACGCCGCCGAGATCATCGCGGTCGCACAGCACGGACAGCGGCGCCATCGCGATCAGCGCGTGTTCCGCCCCGTGCAGTCCACCGAGCAGGTCTTCACGGGCGATCCCGGGTATGGCAGGCGGGAAGATGATCCACATTCCATCCGTTTCGTAGGTATGCGGTGGGAGATCGAGCGGGTTCACTGCCACGGTGCGGCCGGCGCGGATCGATTGATATCCTACGAACTCCTCGCGCACGCGTACGCGGCCGCGGACGGCGGCGAACTTTCCCGCGGTGCGGCGGGCGGTTGCGGACAGGATCTCCACCGTGGAAGTGACAAGCGCCTTGGTGTAGTAGTTGACGTCCTCGCGGCGGGCGTGTGCGGTGCCAGCGTCGAGATCGAGGGATTCGATCACGTATGTGTCACCACGATGGAGGAGGACCGCACCCGGATAGGCGTCACGGCGGGCGCGCAGGGGATCCATTGTTTCCAACACGGTGCCATCGCACATCAGCTTGACCGTCTCCCCGGCGAGGTCGGTGAGAGAGAACAGCGCATGCGCCCGTGTCAGCCCACGGTAAATGTACCCGCGTGGGGTAGAAAACAGCAGCCCTGTTTTGGTGAGAGCGGGGAGGATCTCGGCGTCGACCGGACTTATCTCCCCCGCGGTCACCGGCAGCTCGGCGGCGGCGCACGCCACGTGTCCGGCGACCAGGCGCGGGTTATCAGGGCGGATCACAATCCGTTCGCGCCGGTTGCCCATGAGGTGATCGGGATGCCGAAGCAGATAGCGGTCGAGCGGGTCTTCGTACGGCATGAACACGAGGAGTGCGGGCGCGGCTCCTCGTCCCGCTCGTCCGGCCTGTTGCCAGAATGATAGGGCGCTGCCAGGAAACCCGACGAGAATGGCGGCGTCAAGCCCACCGATGTCGATCCCGGCCTCGAGCGCACTCGTGGACACGACTCCGGTGATGTCACCGGCGCGCAGCCCGTGTTCGATCTCCCGACGTTCGTGGGGAAGATAGCCAGCACGGTAGGGCAGAATCCCGTCCCCACCCAGCTCGCTGGCGCGGCGGGCGATGAGCTCGGCCTGGGCGCGGGACCGGGTAAAACAGATTGTCTGCACCTTCTCTTCGGTGAGGTGGACGAGAACACGGGCTGCCTGAAGAGAGATTGGGGTGTCGGGATCGGTGAGCCCGTCCCAGAACACGATCGTGCGCGTTCCATGACCGGCTCCGGACTGCGTAACCGCGACCGCGTCCCGGCCAGTGAGGGCGCGGGCGTAGTCGGCGGGATTGGCGATCGACGCTGACGACAGGACGATCTGAGGATTCGCACCGTAGTGTCCGAGGATGCGGTACAGCCGCCGCAACAGCAGGGCGACGTTTGCGCCAAATACGCCGCGGTAGGTGTGCGCCTCGTCGATAACGATGAACTTGAGGTTGCGGAAGAATCGCGCCCACTGATGGTGCCACGGCAGGTAGTAGTGCAACGCGTGCGGGTTGGTGAGGATGATCCGCGCCTGTGCCTTGATGCGCCCGCGTGCCCCGGCCGGAGTGTCGCCGTCATAGGTGGCGGGGTGGAGCGTGAGCCCGCACGCCTGTTCCAGGACACGCAGTTTGTCGAGCTGGTCGTTGGCGAGTGCCTTTAACGGATAGATGTATAGGGCAGTGGCGGCTTCATCGACGATCAACCGCTCAAAGATCGGAATGTTGAACGCCAACGTCTTTCCCGACGCAGTCGGGGTGGTAATTATTACATCGTTTCCCGCGCGCAGCGCCGCGATTGCCTCCGCTTGGTGGCGATAGAGCACGATCCCACGGGCATTGAGGTGACGTTGGATGCACGGATGCACCTTCATCCGCACCGGTTCCGGTGGGCGGGCGGGGATCACAGCGGTGTGGGCGATCTGGCCACGGTACCATCCCCGGTGCTTGATGCCCGCGATGCATTTAGCCGGCTCCATTGCTCACCAGCCATGAGTACAGAACGGCGAGGGTGATGACGTCTTGGCGGTTGTGGTTCAGAATCGGGGTGATGGCACGCGCGGCGCCGGTCTCGAGGTAGTCCGCGTAATAGGCGGGCACAGCGGCACTCGGAAGGTCATCGATGCGTGTGATCCCGAACAGCTCCTGTTCCAATGTCTCCAATCGCACGTCGGAGAACGCACCCCGGAACCGACGGCGGGCGTGCGGCAGCAGGTCAAGGTGGAGGAGCGCGGGCGGCTCGGGAAGGGCGTAGTACGCGCTTCGCTCCCGCACGCACGTCCAATCGAACGCTTTGCCGTTGTAGGTGACAAGAAATCGGCACGTGGACAGCTCGTGTCGCAGCTCGTGGAGCAACGCTGGTTCCTCACCGGGGTCGCGCGCTAGATACTGCATCACGTGCAGTGTGCCGGCGTCATTCGCTCGGCCGATCCCGGCAAGGAAAATTGGTGATCCGAACAGCCCGAGTGTTTCGAGGTCGAAGAAACACGTCGCTGCCGGTGGCACCAACGCCGGCAGCATCAGGAATAACGGATGTGACGCCGGCAGCCAGTACGACATCGTTTGATGGATATTCTCCACGCGGGGCGGATCCTGCCAAAACTCAAGGAGCTTGCGGACTTCGTGACCCCAACGCGGATGATCGCGCAGGGAATGGATGGAATCAAACCCGGAGGCGCGCAACTGCTGGGCGTTAGCAGCACCAATCCCGAACAGAAGCCGTAATTCGGAGAACAGCACCGGCCACACAGTGTCAACGGCGGGGCGGGTGATCGCGATTACTTCATTACCCGCAATCGCGGCACATGTCCCGACATTGTTACGTCGCACCGTGCCGATCGGCGTCCCAGTCTCATGCCGAGACGGAGCCCCACGGCGCGCGTGTGCAAGCAAACGATCCACTATCCGTTCGATATCCGCCATTTTATCGCGGGGACGAACCGGATGAGGGGGCTACTTCTCAGCAGTGTACGGGAGTAGGGCGAGCTTACGTGCCCGGTTGATCTCGCGTGCCAACTGACGCTGATGCTTGGCGCACAGGTGGGTAGCTCGCTTAGGGAGAATCTTTCCCACCCGATTCATGTACTGCTTCAGATCTTCGGGATGCTTGTAATCGAGCACGGCCTTACCTTCACAAACTCGGCAAACACGTCTTCGTCTGTAGAACATGGGCTAAAACGGAACCTCCTCATCTGTTCCTTTGTCATCGCTTTCGGGTGCACTTGGAGCCACGGCCGGGCCGCTTCCCGGTGGAACTGTTCCCGGCTCAACATTGCTGCGGGGGGGACCGCCGAGGAATTGCACATTCTGCGCTACAACTTCGACGACTTTTCTCCGTTCGCCGTCGGCGTTCTCAAAACTGTCAATCCGTAATCGTCCCTCCACCGCCACCGATCGCCCCTTAGACAGGTAATTGGCGCAGTTCTCCGCTTGGGTTCCCCACGCCACGATCGGTACAAACGTCGCCTCCTGTTGGAGCTGGCCGGATGCGTCCTTATATTGGCGGTTAACCGCGATGGCAAACCGCACCCGCGCCGTTCCACTCGGGGTGTACCGCAGTTCGGGATCCGCGGTTAAGTTTCCGATCAGGATGACCTTGTTTAGACTGGCGCTCATGCTACTCTGGCGTCCGCGCGACGACCTGGTAGCGGAGCAGGTCTTCGTCAATGTTCAGGCGCTCCTCGACCGCAGCCACCGCCTGGGGCGGCAACCGGAAATTGGTGAGGCCGTAATAGCCTTCGTTGTAGTGCTTGATCTCATACGCCAATATCCGCTTTCCCCAGTCGTCGTTGGTCTCGATCTCTCCGTTATGTTCAGCAATCAAATTATGAATACGGGCAACCTTCGCCGCCCGATCTTCATCGGAGAGATCGGGTTTTATAACGTAAACAATTTCGTATTCTTTCACACTTGCACCTCACTATCGTTGTCCGACGCATAACTTTAACCGGGAACGGCTGGGAAGTCAAATTAGCGCAAATCCCCATCTCAACGGTGAAACCTCCAGGCGAGTGGACGGCTGTTTTCTCCCTTCCGCGCTGGAATGCCCTTCTCCTCTTGACAAGAGCGCCTTCTGTAACTATAATGGAGAAAATTTTCTGGAAGAAAGGGGGTGACAGGGTGAACAAAGGAGAGTTCGTAGACAAGCTGGCAGCTAAGACCGGGCTCACAAAGAAGGACGCGCGCAAGGCGCTCGACACGATGATCGACCTGATCACTAGTGCGCTGGCATCCAATGAGGAGGTGCTCCTAACCGGGTTCGGCAAGTTTGAGGCGCGGGCGCGTAAGGAGTCCAAGCGGATCAATCCTCAGACCCAAAAGCGAATAACTGTCCCGAAGAAAGTTGTGCCGGCCTTTAAGCCAGGGAAAAACCTGAAGGATATTGTTGCTAAGAAGCTGAAGGCCGTCAAGGTCGGGTCTGAGCTTAGAGTTAAAAAGGGGTAAGACGGCCCGGACCACCGTATTGACCTGCCGTTTGGGAAGATCGGTGGACTGTGGAAGGCGATTACGCCTTCAAAAACGGCAGCCCGTATTACCGTCGCATGGGGTGAAGTGTGCGGTGGTAGTGTGGAGCTGTCGTTTTTTTGTTGGCAGGCTGTGACGTTGGTACCGCCTCCTCGACGTTGAGGCTGGAGTCGGGTAGGATTTCGCCCGTCATCCTTTTGTCAACCAGGAGATGTATCACGATGAAACGCATTGACACATTGCTTGCCCCACGGGCGGTTGCGGTCGTCGGTGCCAGTCCTCGGCCCGGTGTCGTCGGCGGGGAAATCTTTCGCAACATCATTCATGGTGGCTACCGCGGCGCTGTCTACCCGGTGAATCCAAAACACAATCAAATCGAGGTGATCCAGTGTTTCCCGACCGTGACGGATATTCCCGGGCCAGTTGATCTCGCCGTCATCGCCGTCAAGCGCGATTTAGTTCTGAACGTTGTTCGTGATTGCGGCGCTGCTCATGTGCCAAATCTGGTGGTAATAACCGCCGGATTCAAGGAAAGCGGCGAAGAGGGAGCCCAACTCGAGGACGCATTGCGTGCGGAAGCGGCGCGGTTCGGGATCGATCTTGTCGGTCCCAACTGTATGGGAATCATCAACAGTACTCCTGAGGTGGCGCTCAACGCTTCGTTTTCACGGTGGTACCCAAAACCAGGTCCAATTGCGTTTATCTCCCAGAGCGGCTCGCTCGGGGAGACGTTTCTTGAGTTCTTCGATCGTATGGGGCTCGGGGTGTCGCTGTTTGTTAATTTGGGCAACCGCGCCGGGTTGACGGAAAACGATCTCCTCGCTGGATTGGCCGATGATCCCTGCATTACCACCATTCTTCTTTATCTGGAGAGCTTCGCCGATCCGCATGAATTGCGCAAGATCGCGGCCCGTATTGGCGGCACAAAGCACCTGCTCGCACTGAAGGCAGGGCGTACCCAGGCGGGAGCAGCGGCGGCAGCGTCCCACACGGGCGCATTGGCCACGCCGGACGCGATTGTGGACGCGTTTCTACGTCAGAGTGGAATTATACGTGTGTTCTCGATTGAGGAGGCGCTTGTGGCGTTGCGGGCGTTTAGTCATCCCCGGATTCCCCGCGGCCGCCGGGTAGCGATCCTCACCAACGCCGGTGGGGCAGGCATCATCGCTACCGATGCGTGTGAGCGAACGGGATTGGACGTGCCCCGGTTTTCCACTGCTACGCAGGCGAAGCTCGCGGAGTTCCTCCCACCGGAGGCGA
>WFSM01000177.1 GCA_015485945.1 Candidatus Bipolaricaulota bacterium
CCGCCTGGAGTGAGGTGTCCATGCATAACCACGTAAAAGCCAAAGATGACCGTAAGTCCGTACACGAACCGCGTTATCGTGCGCACAATCACCGACATTTCGCCGTTCATCGCTCATCCTCCCGCAGCTTGCGAAACAGGGCGACAACCCCTACCACAGCGGAGAACAGCACTGTTGCCTCGCCCAACGTGTCAAATCCACGGTAGTCAAACACAATTGATGTCACAACGTTGTTCGCCGACGCCTGCGCCTGGGCATGGTTGATGAAGTAATCGTCCATCACCGGATTTACCGGCACCCCGAACGGCCGCAACTGCGCGGCGGCCATCAGAAGAAACGCAGCGGCAAACAGAAATACGGAGAACACGAGCGCCTTTTTCATTCTTTCTCCTTCCGGTTTGTGCGGCGAAGGGCGATCACGTAAATCGCGGTGGTGAGCGCCGCCCCAATCCCGGCCTCGGCAATGGCCACATCCGGCGCCTGCAGGATGTAAAACTCAAGCGACACGAGCAAACTCGCGCCGGCGAGGGCAATTACCGCCGCCAGCAGGTCCCGCAGCCACACCGCAAGGATTCCACCGGAGAGGATCATGACAAGAATAAACACCTGAATAATGGCTTGTATAACGGTCATTTCTTCTCCTCCAACTTATCCACTACCGCATACTTCGGTTTTACCCCGCTTCGATACGCAGCGCGGGCGATGGCGTGGGCACCGGTGGGGTTGGTGATGAGAAGCGCGATTAAGGCGATGATCGCATGGATGGCCAATGTGTCGAACGCCGGACCGCCGCGGGCAAACCCGTACGCAATTACCGCCGCGGTGGTAAAAATCGATCCAAACGTCGTTGCCTTAGTCGCACCGTGGAGGCGGGTGTACACGTCGGGAAACCGGAGCAGGGCAATCGCGCCAAGTCCGTTAAACGTAAGTCCGATGCCGAACAACACGTAGATGAGGATGTTCATAGTCCGCCCTCCAGATAACGTGCCACATACAGCGTGCCCACAAACGATAGCAACGCATAGATGATCGCCACATCGACAAAAATCACCTCGCCGTACGCCGCTGCGAACACGATCATCCCGGATACAACCAGGGTATTAACCGTATCCAACGCGACGATGCGATCCCCGGCCGTCGGACCGAGCCCGAGCCGCACCATACTGACAATCATGAACAACAGAAAACACGCGGCGACGATGAAGAACGTGATCGGGTCAACGATCATTCCGCGATCCTCCTTACCCAGTCTGGAAACGAACCGCACACCTCGGCGGGCGACGGTTCCGGATTCTTCACATTGATCCAATGCACATACAAATCGCCGTTTTTCTCATCCACATCCACAGACAGCGTCCCTGGAGTGAGGGTGATCGAATTGGCAAGCAGGGTAATCCCGAGGTCGGTCTTCAATCCCGGGGAAATCCTGACGATGCCGGGCCGGATCTTCCCGGTTATCACCCGATAGGCAACGTCAAAATTAGATTTGGCCATCGAGAAGAAAAATGGGCCAATCAGATATACTAAGAAGATGATAAACCGCACTGGGTTAAAGATGCGGAAAATGTTTGCTTCGCCCGCCCGTTCTTTGGCGAACGCAACGCGAAATGCCACCGCCCCGGCAATCAGAGATAGAACGGCTCCGGCGATTAGTTCGCCGAGGCTCCACAGTCCGAACGATCCACTGAACATGGTCAGAATGAGATAAAGGATATAAGCCACGAGCGTCGTTGCCAAGAATGCGAGCATCCAGTCCCTCCAGTCTTGAGCTGTTCTTGTTTGCTGTTATCCCTCGGACTCGCCGTATGTTACAGTGGGCAAGCAGGGATTGTCAAGTAAATCCGAGCATGTAATTCAGGTATTCAGCAATGGGACGGTCAATCCTTTTCCCCCACGATGATCCCGATCGTCCCATTGAACAGGGAATATCGCGATTCGATCCGGGGGAGGCGCGCGGCGAGCGCGTCGATCCCTCCGGCATGTACAAACGCACGGAAGTTTCGGAAGTGGTCGTGCCCGGCCATCCGCTCGATCACGCGGATGAACCCCCACGTGAAGTTCCAGTGCAGTGGGGGCGAGTACTCAGCGACGATTATGATCCCGCCCGGTCGCACTACCCGCACGGCCTCGGCAAGCATCCGTTCACGGTCAGAAGCGGAATGTTCGTGCAGACATAAACTGAGAATCGCCGCCGAGAAATTGTCGTCGGGAAACGGAAGGGCCAATGCGGAGCCAACGACGTACTTGATCGCGGACGACCCCCGGCGGCGGGCAGCGCCGATCATCTCCGGGGACAGGTCGATCCCGGTTGTGGTAATCCCAGCGGCATGCAGGCTGCGGCACTGGGCACCAGTGGCACAGGCAATGTCGATGACGTCAGTTAGCTGATGTGCCGTGCACAGCGCCGTGATCTCGTGGCGAAGCGCGCGCAGAAGCGGATCGATCATGCGGGCGTATATGCGCGCACTGCCGCTACCGTAGGTGGATGTCGGGGTCACTTTACCGTGATCGTATCCGTTAACGAGTCGGTATTCCCGTCGTTGTCGGTGACGGTCAACGTGACCTTGTATGTCCCGGGCGTAGTGAAGGTGTGGGTGGCTTTTACTCCGGTGGCGTCCGTCTTGCCGTTTCCGTTGAAGTCCCACGCGTACGCGACAATTTTGCCGTCGAAGTCGAACGAATTGGACGCGTCAAACATCACGAGCTGGCCAGCGGTGGGGTGCTGCGGGGTGTAGGTGAAGTCGGCTGTTGGTGGCTGGAACGTGATCACCACCTGCTTCGGCTTGATGTATCCCCCGATTGCAACGTGCGGTGCAGTCTGTGGAGTGACGGCAACCGCCACCTGCTTGGGGGTGGTGAACGTGAATCGCGGCGGCAGGGTGGTATCGTCGACGGACACCGTGTATTTCCCCGGTGTCAGGTTAGTGAACTCGAACCGTCCCGCGGCATCGGTGTCGGTATCAACAGTGTTGCCCGCACCGGACAGGAGAACCCGCACCTGAGCAACCCCACCTTCACCGGGATCGTAGACCCCGTTCTTGTTAGCGTCGTTGAACACAATCCCATTGAGATGGGCAATCGGAGCGAGCGGAACGTCGATTTCCGTAGTGATCCCGGGGTTGACGGTCACCGACGGCCGCGTCGCCGGTGGAGCGGTATCGGACGGAAGATGGCTAATGGTAATGGTGTACGTCCCCGGTGCGCACGGCGGGAACCGGTAGTATCCGCTGGCGTCGGTGGACACTTCAGTAAGGCGGGTGGACACTATCGCCCCGGCGACCGGGCGATCGCCCGGGTCGTAACGGCCGTTCCCGTTGACATCGATGAACACGCGCCCGCTAATTCTGCCCTTAGTAACAAGGAACGGGACGGGCAAATCAAACCTCCATGTAAACGTCGTCCCCCACTGGAACGTGGTCGCACTCGCATCGTTTCTGTCCCACCCGATGGTCCCGGTCAGCCCGAGGGTGAGGGCATCAAGAAGCTGAACATTGCCCGTGACCGAAACGCTGAATGTGTCCGCGCTGTTCGTCAGATTAATCTGTGCGGAGTGAAGGGAGTTTTTCGCCTGGAACCGCAGGGCAACATTATCGCTGGTGGACAGGGTCGTCCCGGTGATGAGGTTAAGATTCTTATTTTGGGTGAGGTTTAAATACAACGAGAACGCATCAGTCGATAGCCCAATCCCCTCATTGAACGTCAGCGTACGGTAGGCGGTGGCGGCTGCGTGGTCGAGTTGATCGGACAGCTTGCCGGAAAATGTGTACGGGAATGCGCCGGTTGTGTTTTGCAGTCCAACCGCGAGGAGACGGTCAACCTCGTTCTGAACGGTGAGGTCCGGGGCACGTTTCCACGTGAACTCGCACGTGGCAGTGAGAGTGGGACCGTCAGTAAGCGGGGTGGACTGAAAGTTGAGCCCAAGGTCGTCAGTGATCGTTGTTTGCACGAGCGGATCACCGACGACGTTATCCCACGTGTGACTGAGTGACGCGCGCATGGAAAGATCGGTGGTGGTCAGCCGTTGCGACACGGAGATGCCGGCTTGATCAGCACGGTCGCCGGGAAAGTACGTGCCGACCGAAAATACCTCCCCGCTCAGAAAGTACGGAGTGGTATTGATTTTGGTGTTGAAGTATAGCGCACGGCTGGTACGCCCTCCGTTGACCCCGAGCGCACCCTCGCCGCGGATCGTCCAGCCGGTAAGCGGTTCCGCCGCCGCGGATAGACTCCATGCCGCGGCCCGGGTCGCCTGGTCGCGCTCGTCCAGGTACCCAATCCCAAAGTTGGCCTGCTGGGGACCGATGGATAGCAGCCCGCCAAATCGCGTCTGCGTCCCCTCGCCGCCGCCGATGAGAAGGATCCGATAATTGTCGGCGTCGATGGTTACGCTTCCGCCGCGGCCGTATACGCTTAATAGGTTAGTGAGGCGCAGGAATGTGTCTCCGACCACGTACGTTGCCGGGGTCTTCCGGTATGTGAGGGTAAACGAACTCACTGTGACCGCTCCCGGGCCGAACAGCGGCCCGAGGTGCAACGTGGATGAGAAATATCCGGCGTACACACTGCCGGCAAGGGAAAAATACAAGTCACTGCTAACGGCGTTAGTGAACAAGTTATGATTAAAGGAAAACTGTACTTGCGCTGATAGCACGTCAAGCAGCGTCCCGCCCACCGCCTCGGGCGGCGGCGGCAGGATAGTGGTGAACCACACCTGTTCATCTTTAACTCCGGAGTAGAGCGTTGAATGCACAGATACGGTGAGGAGATCTCGTCCTGGAGAAGCGTTAGTGGGGACGGCAACTGTGATCGTTACCGTACGACTTTCCTGTGGGGTGAGGCTGATCTGGTCTGCGGAGACGGTCACCGAAAATTGATGTGCGGACTGAGCGCTGATCTGAAGCGTATCCTGCGCGTTTCCCTGATTGACAATAGTTACCGCATACGCTGCTTTGCCTCCAGGAGGAACGCTCTTCCCCTCGGGAGGAATGATCACCACCTTGTTGACCGGCTTCACCTTCACCTGTGCGCTCACGCTCTGGTTGATTGCCGGATTGGTTGCGGACACGGCGTGTACGGTGATCGTGTACGTTTTTGCCGCTGCTCCCGCGGGAACGGTGATCGTGATAAACAGGGTCCCCTCTTCGCCCGGCTTGAGCGCGATGGTGCGAGGGGCGCCAAGTAGACTCCATCCGTTCGGGGTGTCGTAACTCAGATTAAACGTATCTGTAGTCGCTTCGCTGTTGGTCACCGAGAACACGTGTGTAACGAACTCTCCGGGCGCTACTGTTTTGAGCCCGGACAGGACGTGCACCTCCACTCCAGCGCCAAGGCAAACTAGATTTACCAGAAGGAGGATACCTCCCCATATCAATGCGGATTTCAGCCCGAGCTTGACCGTGTCCATATCGTACACCACAGTAGACGATGTGGACACAGGAAGAAAGGACCGGGAAAAGCGGGCAACCGGACGTTTGTCGCCGCTGATGGTGATATCCGTTACTTCACGCGGAACGCACGCTGGCCGCCAACCTCAGTGGCACCGCCATAGTCGATCGCAGCGCGGGCGAGATAAATCCCAGGTGGCAACGGCTTAGCGGATGTATCCTTCACGGTGACAACTGCTGTTGCGCCGGGCAAAACAGGAAATTGCTCGATAGAAATCTTTCGCATCGTCTCACCCCGCTGGGAGATAACCGCGATCGACCCCGTCGGCCGCAGTTGGACGTTACCCGTATTCTCAAACGTGACAGTAACCGTAAGGGGATTGAGGGCCGCCACACGCACATCCGTAACCCGTCCCGATTTGATCTCGGTGCCGGTGATAGTCACATATACCTTCACCCCGAATCGCTCTACTGCGAGGACCGTCGTCCCCTGACGTTGTATTTCGCGGGGTGAGCCTTGGATTAGAATCGCCCCCCAATATGTTCCGGTTACGCCCGTTTGGGGAACATGCACCGTAAACGACACCTGTTGCCGTTTGCCAGGGTCAATGGTGAATTTCTGCGGGGTGACGGTAATCCAATCCCCGTCGGAACGGGCGACGGTGGTGAACTGCCCTCCGGCGGCGTCCACCGATTCGACCGCAACATGCCGCGAGAACACCTCATCAATGCGCATGCCGGCAACCGCTTTTAGGACATGGACAGTTAGCTGCACGCGTTGCGCTCCGGGGACGGTTGGGGACGGTGTGATCGCGCGCGTGATCTCCACCGGGCCAGCTGCGGCGACGGAAGCGGCGGAACCAGTCCCTGACAGCGTGGATGAACCAGCGATTTTACCGGACGCCGTCGGAGAGCCAGTGGCGTAGCTGCCGGTAACCGTAACCCCGGTGAATGGCGGCAACACCCGGTACGTAATCGTGAATACATCCCCGGGCGCAAACTGGCGAGGAAACAGCCACAGCGCATCATTCAATGGGAAGAAGTCGGTTTTCCCCTGAGCGGATCGCACCCAGTCATTCAGATAGACGGTGATCTCCTGCGCCCGTGGCTCATCGTTTATTACCAAGAACGAATAGCTCGTAGTGCTGCCGGCAGCGAGATGAAGGTCAAACTCGATTTGTGAAATCTGCAACGCCGCTGCAGATAAAGAAACGGCGATAATTACCCCAATGATCAATCCGGTTACGATAGTCGTCCGCTGCATTGTCGCCTCCATTCGGGTAGTCGCTGTACCCGTGGTTTGCCTTAGTCTATCTCGTAGTCACAGTGTATCGCAACGTTATTCCGTACGTGCCTGCTCGATCAGCGGTGTCGGGTTGATAGCGGTATGAAATGCGGTGCGTCTCCCCGCCAGGACCGGTGCGAGATACAAGTGTCACCGGAGCCGTGTTTAATCCGGCCGCCGAGTGAAACGCGCCGTTGTCAACGCGCCAGTAAAAATTAGTGAGGAGATCGCCGCTGACCCCGGGCGGAGTCGTTATTGACGTTACTGCCAGTTGTAGTTGCCAGCCGTCCGGCGGGTTTCCAATCACAAACACGGGGTTGCCATCGCTTTCCAATGGGGCGAGTTTCCCGGTACGCACATCGGACAACGCTCCTGTGACTGTGCCCAGATCGATTGCGCCGTGAGCGGCAACGACGATCCACGCCTGCACCGTCCACATGATAGTGACATCCTGCGTCACGGTGTACAATGGATAGCCAAAGATTGAAGCTGCCACTTGATACCGCAACGTGATGGAATACGTGCCGGGGAGGTCGGCGGCGCTCGGCCGGTAGCGATAGTCAATGTTCTCCGCATTCGTTCCGGTGACACCACTCCCGTTAATGACGGCCATCGGTGTTTGCGCTCCAGGAAACACGGTGTAGTCCGTTTGATCACCGCCACGCCAGTAAAATCGGGTTAGGTCAACTCCCGGCGCAGCGGCGACGATCTCTACCGTAAGCGTCCAATCCAGGGTTAACCAACCATTACGCGTCACACTGACCAAGTTGTTGTCGGATTCGAGCGGAACAAATTGCCCGCCGCCGGCAGGGGTGGGATCGTGATATACGGATGAATTAATTGTTCCTAAGTCAACGTTGGGATGAACGGTAAGACAAGTATAGTCGCCGAATCTACCGCTACATGTCGTACCCGCAGCGGCAATAACTACCGACGCGGCAACAACAATAACAACGATAACCAAGGCAGATCCGCATTTTATCATTGAAAGTAAAACCGAGGGCGGCCGTAACGGCCACCCTCGCGCAATCTCAAACAGTTACGGAGATGTTAGCGTGTATGTCACGGTAACCGCGTACGCGCCAGGAGCGTCATCCCAGCTCGGGATGTACTCGTACTGGATATCACTGATGTGAGTGAGCCCTGCGCCACCGGTCTTCAGTGTCTGATCGCTGGCGAGAGGAGTAAACGCGGACAGAGCGCCCCCTTTCACCTCGAACCGCGACAGGTCAGCGGTGTTTGTACCCGTGCTTGCGGCGTGCAGAGTGAGCGTATAATTGGTGTTGCTAATTACATACGCGTTTTTGGCTTTCGAGGTAAGCGGCGTCCACGTATCGGTCGTGGGATCGTACAAGCTTCCATTAATCGTACCAAGGTCAACACTCATATCCGAATTCGGGATGTAGAGCACGATCCAGTTCTGGACGCTCCACGTCACCACCGGCGACAAACTCGCCGACAGCGGAGTCGCTCCGGTGTCCGTTGCTGTATCCGCCATTACACCTACCGTAACCAACATTAACCCGCCAATCACAGCGAGCAACAAAAATAGCCTCTTCATCAAAAGCACCTCCTAATGGTTTAATTTTCGAGCACCTAGCAGCTCTGCCACCATTAGGTACGCCACAGCAGCCCGACAATCTCTCTCTCTTTTGAGATTCGTGGCTTTGCGTCCCAGGATCACTCCTGGTTTGCCTTTTTCGTCGTCACCCATAAGGCCGTAGCTTTGCGCCCCACCCTTTCGGAATGGTTTGCCCTTCAGCACTTATTGAGATGAGGCTTGATACCAAACTCAAATTGTATCGCAACGTGCTTCTATTAACCACCTCCTTCTAATTGTAACAAGGGTATTGTACCACTTAACTAATGGTTCGTCAAGTGGTACAAATCTCCCTACCGGTGAACCGAGACGGACAGAATCCACAGGGCCGACGGGAATCCCCGCCGGCCCCCTCGCTCTTCATCCGTTAGCCTACTTGGTAGTGACGGTGTAAGTAACGATCGTGGCATAAGTACCGGGAGCCATCGCCCGCAGGTTAAACAAAGAGTAGTTTACGCCGACCTTAGCATCGTTCTTCCCATTGTACGTGGACAGACCGACTTTCAGATGGTCGCTGCCGTTCCCGGACAGGGAAACGGTAAGGGACCAACTGGTATTACTGTACACGAATAAGGTATTGGCGTTTTCCTTCGTCACTTCGTTCGCCCCTGCCGGGATTGCGCCAAAGTCGAACGCGGTGTCTGCGATATTGAGCTCGACGAACCCTTGGATCGTCCAGCTGATTTTATCCTGTACAGAGACGGAATTGCTATGATTATGGTTCTTGGCGAACCCGGCGAGCCCGATCATTGCCACTGCCAAACCCAGCACCAATAGACCTACGATAAGTTTATTCATCCTCATTGAAAGCACCTCCTAATGGTTTGATTTCGAGCACCTAGCGACTCGGCCACCATTAGGCAAGCTGCGGCAACTCGGCTGTCTAACGTGAGACCCGTAGCTTTGCGTCCCGAGGTCGCCCTCGGTTTGCCCTTATCACAACACCCCGGATGGGGCTTTGCCTAGAAGGTCCGTAGCTTTGCGTCCCACCCTTTCGGGCGGTTTGCCTTTTGTAGATGCTTCGCTGAGGACGTAGTACATTGCAGCAATTGAGCTGCAATCTTTAAATCAATGTGAATTGATACAGAGGGGAACAAGTGACCGAAAACTTTTGGCAGCCCGGCGGTCTCCTTTCTGGTTTAGCATTCATTAGATCCTTAACTCAATAAACTCTAAGAACCTAATAACCCTCACAAACCTGAGAGATCCGTGGCTTTGCGTCCCCTCCTTACAAAGGGTTTGCTTTTCTCGCTGTCTCGGTTCACTTGTCAATGACCATCGGTTTTATTATACCGCGTAACGGATGGTTTTAGACATAATGCCCGAGTAAACGGATTGGATTACTTGTTTGCCGGAGGGAACAAGCTTTGGGCGAGAAGGCTCTGTAAGGAAGAGAGTTTTTCTAGCGCGGAGGCAATGCGGATGCGGTACTGAATTGGAAACGGATCTGGCCGCTTGCTCTTGATCTTGGCCAGATCTATTTTGGGAGTGGGATCGGTGGCCCGCTTCTCCGCGCTCAGGGAGACGTAATTAATCGCTTCGCGCGCCTTGAAGATCTCGGTGATCCCCTCCTCGGTGATGTTGACCACATTAGCGAGTTCGCTCAGGGTGGGGAGATGGCCGGTTTCCCGGAGCAGACGTGCCTCGGCCATCTCGAGTTGGCGGTTCAAATCCTCCAAAAACCGGGGAATGTACGCCTGATGCGCGTGATCGCGGATGTACTGCCGGATCTCGCCGGTGATTAAGTTCTTCGCGTACTCGGAGAATTCCTTACCATGAGCGAGGTGGATGTTGTACACAGCGTTCAATAGCCCGAGATAGCCGGCATGGAACAGCTCATCATGGGTAAATCCACTGTGGGCAAACGCGCTCGTGATCACTGTTTCCACCCACTGCCTCCCCCACGCCAGCAGTTCGCGACGAGCGGATTTATCACCGGCCGTCACCCGAGCGAGGATCTCGTTGAGAGAAGCGTCATCTTGGCTATTCATAGGTGGTGTCAAAACGCCAGTTCAAATCCGAAGCTCGCACTGGTAATCCCGGTAAAATCGAACCGCACTGTTGTGGACAGCGTGATGCCGGAGAACTCAACACGGGCGGTGATCCTTTCGCCAGTAAATCCGGTCAGATCGAACGACGTGTAGCTGGTGAACGTAACCGGATCAATTGTCGCCTCAATCCCGAACAACTGCTGCGAGAACATGAAATTACCATCGAAGTCGGTCTCGGAAATGGCGGTGAATCCTTTACACGCGTACGACAACGCGAACCGCTGTCCGGAAAACACGACGGGGATGGGCAACGGCGGTGTGGGCGCGGAGAAACTGGTATCGGACGTAAACCGCACCGGGTCGATCTGAATATCGAGGATAAAATCAAGCCCACTCAATGAGAATGAATGGTCAACCGTAACGGAAGTGAGGAATGCGATATTCGGTTCGGTGAATTGGTACCCGAGCTCGGCAATCTCCTGGGCGAATCCAGATGTATCAAGCCACGTAGTGCTGCTTGCCAACAACCCGCACGTGTCGACCTCAAACCGCACTAACTCCTGCTCAAAGTAAAATCCGGGAACGATCGTCACCTGCCACACCGGAGGAGGCCCGGACAGTGATCCAAGCTGGTTAACCAGGTACAACAATTTATTGGTAAATGGCGCGTTTACCCCGCCCAGGGTGTTTACGAGGTCGGTCGCGCCGAACCCGGTAACGGAGGTGATAGAAAATCCGCTCACTACGCCACTTTTGAGGGTGAGAACCGTTCCCATACTGTACGTCGGCGTCTGAACTGTCCCGATGTCCGCTAGGATCAGGTTAAGCCCAAGCTCGACCCCCACGATCTGTCCGGTGACGGAAAAGTCATTCCGATTGAACCGGGGATTAAACAGAATGTCGTTGCCGATCGTAAACGCGCCCAGGTTAAGCGAGCAATTAACCCCCAGCGATTGGAATCCCGAGAGGTCAAATGCAGTCTGCGTGCTGACGGAGAATCCGGCAATCTGGAGCGCGGCGGATACGTTCGTTGTAAGATTGTAAGTGGTCGGTGGAATCGGAGCAAACGTAAATTCAACCCCTACTTTCCCGGAGAACGTGTTGTTGCCGCAGTTCGCGCATTCTCCGAACACAAGTGTCCCTCCAACTAGAAGTAAAACAAAAAACACCAAGATTATTCGGTAATTCGTCCGTCGCATCGCGACCTCCTCCTCCGTTTATTCACCCTAAGGCTATCCAGATACGCCCCGGTAACAGAGGAAATTAGGGGAGGGGCAGTCGTTACTTTGTCCACCGTAAAGGGGACAGGTGTCAGGCCCGTTAACACGTGGCCATTGGAGGTACTATAATGGAGGTATCTGTAGTATGAGGAAAAAACTTGTAGTGTGGTTACTCCTTGTCGGAGTAATGGGGCTCCTTATCGGTGGTGGATTGGCTGCAGCCGCTAGCAAGAACATTGTTGGGTTGGATATCCCATGGGAGCCGTTCGAGATGGTGACCGCCAACGGGCAATACTTCAGGTTTGACCTCGATGTAATGCGCGCGATCGCTATCCTGGAGGGGCATCAAATCGAGATCAAGAACATCGCGTTTGATTCAATCATCACGGCGGTGAAAGCCGGGAAGGTAGACATCGGCGCTTCCGGATCCACCATCACCGCGGATCGGGCAAAGACAGTCGATTTTTCGCAGCCGTATTATCTGTCCAATCAAGCGGTGGTTATTCGTAAAGACTGAACCGCTCCGGCTTTTCCGGATGCTGTATCACGTGAGTCAGGCCGCGATGACTGGAGCTTCTTGCTTTTGTATAGTATACCTCCTCAAACTCCGCCGGTGGAATGTTCCCGATTGGTGCAAACAGCCGTCGGTTGTTGAACCAATCTACCCAGGTGAGGGTTTCAACCTCAACGTGGTCAGCGCTGCGCCAAAGCCCCGGGTGGTGGACCACCTCTGTCTTGTACAACCCAATGATCGTTTCCGCAAGCGCGTTGTCGTATGCATCTCCAACACACTGCCTACTGAAGGCTCGATACCTGCTTCCGCTAACCGTTCCGTGTACCGTATGGACAGGTACTGAACACCACGGTCACTGTGGTGCACGAGATGCTCGCTGTTAGGACGGATATAGAGAGCTTGTTCCAGCGCATCGAGAGCAAGATCACCGCGCAATGATCGCGCCCCACGCCAGTCCGTGTCAATATCGGTCCGACGCACCTACTTCCGCGGTGCAATTCAGGCGGTCAAGCAAGGACAGTTCATGGCGGCACGTGCACTCGGGATGACCCTCCCGCAGGCATTACGTCACGTCATCCTTCCTCAGGCACTGCGAATCGTGATCCCGTCCTGGTCGAACGAACTCATCCTTATGCTCAAGTACACATCGATCGTGTACATGGTTACCGTACTCGATCTGATGGGCGAGGGCTATCGCATCGCGGCGCTCAATTTTAAATACTTTGAAGTGTTTATCGTCGTGGCGCTGTTCTACCTCGCAATCGTGTTCGTGATCACGCAGCTATTGCGGTTACTGGAGCGCAAAGTGCACATTCCCGGACTCGGGACCGGAGCACGGATAGAGCACCATTAAGTCGGGTCCCCAAACCGGTTTCGAAACGCAATCTCCGCAACGGGTCGCCGCGCCGGTGCTCCTAAATCGACAGCGGGATACCCGATCGGGAGGATGACTGTCGGCTTGAACTGCAGCGGCACCGCCAAGATCCGATTTAAGTCAACCCCAGCCGGGGTGTAGGTGACCGTTCCCAACCCTTCTTCCGTGATCTGAAGGAGCATAAACCCAACTGCGAGCCACGTCGAGTGAATCGGGTACGGCTCATGAGCGTCGTAGAAGACGCAAATGAGATACGGTGCATCCACGAGAAACGGCTTGGCCGCGGTGATTCCACGGGCGTTCATCCATTCCACCAATTCCCGTGGCGCATGGGAATGGAACCGTCGTTCCGCCGCCTCACATTCCTCGCGGATCGTGCGCTTTATCGTGGGGTCATCCACCACCACGAACCGCCACGGTTGCCGATTTGCCCCCGACGGAGCGAGACGACCGGCGGCGATGATATGACGAATCGCCGTTGCGGGAACTGGATCAGGCCGGAATTGACGTACCGACCTCCGCGACCGGGCAAGGTCGACGATGCTCATCCTTTGTCAATCTCCAGCTTGGAAATGACGAGGCCGGTGAGGAGTTTGGGGTAGAAATCAGTCGACTTCTGTGGCATTTTCTCCCCGTGGTCGGCGACCCGGATCACTTCCTGCGGGCTCGTCGGGTTGAGCATGAAAAAGATCTGCTCAGCGCCGGCATCGACCTGGGCGATCGCGGCGTCTGAATCGCGGGTGTAGGTGATATTCCGCTGTTCTTCCAGCGCGGCGGCATCGATTCCAAGCAGCCGTTCGAGAACGGCGGCATGGAGGATCGCAACGTCGAGCCGTTTCCAGTCTGAAGAGTGATCCGCAATCAGCCGGTCCATTAGCGACTCGTCGCGCAGGGTGAAGGTGTAGAACTTCTTTCCGGTGTACACCCCAAACGTGTGCCGGGCATTCCCTTCCTGCACCGCCGCTTCCATCGCCGCGCGGTCCGGGTGTTCGCCGACCGCGAAGTCATCTGCTGCCCGCGTGACGAACGCCGCTGGAGCAAAGTTATCGATTCCGTGCACTAACCGATGGATGGGACGAATCGTCATCCCCGGCTCGTCGATGTTGAACAGGGTCATCATGCGATGGTCGAACGATTCCGGCGCCGCCGGTCGCCATCCCTTCTCCTCACACTCGCGCATGAAGTTGACCGCGGTCTCGTAACGGTGATGACCATCGGCGATGTACAGATCCTTGTCCGCAAGGGCGCTTTGGACCGCGGAGATCACCTCCTGGTCGGTGACCCGCCACACGCGATGCGCGTTTCCGAAATCATCCACCGCCGTGATCGTCGGAGTGACGCCGGCGATCGCCGCCGCAACCGCGGTATCAGCGCGACGGGCAGGATCGGAGTAGAGCATGAAGATGTGGCCAAAATTCGCCTCGGTGGCGCGCATCAGTTTCAACCGGTCTTCTTTCGGCCCCTTCAAAGTCCGCTCATGAGCGTGGACCTTTTCCGGTTCGAGTTTGCCGAGAGCGATTATCCCTTTGCGCACAAGCCGGGATCCAGCGACCGTGTACTCCTGGTGATAGGCGTACACCGCCGGCACGGCGTCACGTTGGAGGACCCTGTGCTCGATCCACTCGGCCAGATAACGCGCAGCGCGGAAGTAAACGTTATCGCCGTTGTCGCCAGGCTGTGGCTTTCCCTTGATGATGCGTACGATGTTATACGAGCTGCGCGCGTAGTAGATCTCCTGTTCTTTCGCGCCGATACGGTCGTACGGCTGTGCCACGACTGCGCTTATGTCCCCAACCACCGCGGAGTTGTACCGGTAGCCGCGAAATGGAATGATGCGTGCCATTACTTCCCCCTATGCGTTGGCAAACTCGATCACAATCTTCGCCGCTTCGGCTCCCACCCTCCCTTGAGCTTCAACAGTAGAGGCACCGATGTGCGGAGTGAGGGATAGATTCGCCTGCGCGAACAACGGGGAGTTGACGTCCGGCGGCTCAGTCGCGAACACGTCAAGCGCAGCACCGGCGACCTTCCCCGACGCGATGGCGGCAGCGAGTGCACCCTCGTCGATTACCCCACCGCGGGCGCAGTTCACAATCCGCACACCGTCCTTCATCTCGTCAAACTGCGCTTTCCCGATCGCTGGACCCTCCTTCGGATCGAACGGGATGTGGAGCGAGATGAAATCGCTCTCCGCAAGCAGTCGCTCCAACGGAACCATCGTGACGATGTCGGGAAGCGGGCTTTTGTTGATGAACTTATCGAACGCGACTACGGTCATCCCGAGGGCGTGTGCCTTTTTCGCGAGGGCCTGGCCGATGCGCCCGATCCCCACAATTCCCAGAGTCTTTCCCGCGATCTCCACCCCGTTGAGTGCCTTTTTCTCCCAGTTGCCGTTTCTGATGGATACGGTACCGCGGGCGATGTGGCGAGCAAGTGACAGGATGTGCCCAAGCGTCAGCTCGGCGACCGAGTTGGTGCTTGCCCCCGGAGTGTTACGCACCTCAATTCCCCTGGACTGGGCATACTCGACGTCGATATTGTCGAGCCCGACCCCGGCGCGGACGATCAGCCGCAGATTGGCCGCCGCGTCGATCACCGCTTTACGCATCTTGGTCGCGCTGCGGACAATAATCGCCTCGTAATCAGGGATCGTCGCGATAAGTTCTTCCGGTGACATGTCGGTCTTAACGTCAACCGCCAACCCGGCACCTTTCATCTCATCCACCGCAGCGGACGCAAGTGGATCGGAGACAAGCACACGAACCGCCATATTTTCCTCCTTTTTTACAATCCGAGAACTTCTTCTATCGCCGCAAGCAATCCCATGATCTCATCGGGCTGGGTGTCGCCCATGTGAGCGATACGGAACGTCTTTTCCTTGATCGCGCCGTAACCGTTCGAGATGCGGACGTGATAGTCGGTCACCAACCGATCGATCAAGTCCTTCACCGCTATCCCGCGCGTGTTTTCAACACAGGTCAGAGTCTTCGACCAGTACCCTTCTTCGGGGTAGATGTCGAAATACTCCTTTGCCCACGCCTGCACGATTTTCGCCATCTTCTCGTGGCGGGCAAACCGGTTCTCCAGTCCCTCGGCGAGGAAGTTATCGAGCTGAGTGTTCAACGCGAATAAATGTGGGATTGCCGGTGTAGATGGGGTCTGGTTGCGCTGATGGTACTTGTACATGTTGGGGAGATTGAAGTAATAACTGCGCGGCGGGACGGTCTTCGCCCGGGCGAGCGCCCGCTGCGATACCGCGGCAACGGCAAGCCCGGCGGGGAGGGCAAATGCCTTCTGCACGCCGGCGAGGACGAAATCAAGCCCCCACGCGTCGGTATCAATCTTCACCCCCGCCATCCCGCTTACCGCGTCGACGAAGAGGAACACGTCCGGGTAGCGTTTCACCACCTCCGCGATTTCGGCCACCGGGTTCATCATCCCGGTCGAGGTTTCGTTGAGGACAAGGGTGACCGCGTCGTACTTCCCCGTTTTCAATTGTTCGTCGACCATTTCCGGTTTGATCGCAACGTTCCAGTCAATCTCGAATGCGTCACACGGAACGCCGTTTCCGACCGTGATCTCATGCCAACGCTTGGAGAACGCGCCGTTTATCAGGTTCAGACAGCGTTTGGCAACCAGGTTCGTCACCGCTGATTCCATCGCTCCAGTGGAAGACGACGTGAACAGAAGCACCGGATTCTTCGTGTACAACAACTTCTGTAGCTTCGGCTGAATCTCAGCGTACAACGCCCCGAATTCCGGGGAACGGTGGTGAATCTGGGGGGTAGAAAGTTCCTTAAGAATCTCCGGCCGGACTTCGGTCGGGCCGGGGGTAAACAATCGATCATGCATGGTCTGCCTCCGTTATACGAAAAGGATCGCCGGGACTATACCATCCGGTTACCTTGTTTGCAAAGCCGGAACGGGCAGTGTTTTGGTTTATCGCTCCGGCTACGGTAGAATTGACTGACTATCATATTGAGGGAGGAAAGATGGGGCCAGGTACAATTACTGTTGTCGTCATCATTATCCTCTTCGGATGGGGAATTTTAGTCTACAACCGGCTTATCCGGCTGCGGATCCGAACCGAGGAGGCATGGCGCGACATTGACACCCAGTTGAAACGCCGGTACGACCTGATCCCCAATCTGGTGGAGACGGTCAAAGGGTATGCCGCACACGAGAGAGGGGTATTTGAAAACGTCGCCAAGGCGCGGTCGGCCGCGATGGGGGCGACAACGCCCAAGGAGAAGGCACAGGCGGAGGCAGGGCTGAAAGCGGCACTAAAATCCCTGTTTGCGGTGGTGGAGAATTATCCGCAACTCAAGGCAAACGAGAACTTCCAACAGCTCCAGCAGACTCTGGAAGAGACCGAAGACCAGATTCAGCGAGCGCGGATGTATTATAACGCGGTGGTACGCGACCTCAATACACATATCGGGCTGTTCCCGCAGAGCATAATCGCCGGCATGTTCCACTTCACCCCGCGGGAGTTTTACACTTTGACGGGAGAGGAAGAACGTCAAGCACCGAAAGTGAGCTTCTGATGAAACGGGCGTGGTTATTTCTCGTGGTTATCGTCTTGGTTAGCGTCGTCGCTCAGGCGATCACTATCACTGACCTCAAGAGCTCCATCTCCATACTCAAATCCGGTGATTTGAACGTTGTCGAGACGATCGCCGCCACGTTTACAACTCCCCATCACGGCATCTACCGTGACATCACGTATTCTTATCGGTCCCCCAATACCGGGAAGCGAATTACCATCGGAATTAAAGTGACTGGGGTGACGCTCGACGGAAGTCCGGTCCCGTACTCAATCGGCCGGCATGGAAGCGACGTCCGCATCCGTATCGGCGATCCGAATCGCACGATCACCGGCGATCACACATACGTGATCTCCTACACCGTGTCACGCGCGCTTCTGTTTCACAAGGATTACATCCAGCTCTATTGGAGCGCCACCGGCAACCGGTGGGAGATCCCAATTGATCATGCCGAGGCGCTCGTGACCCTGCCACCGGGGGTCAAACCATCGGACATACAAGCGGTTTCGTACGTCGGCTACTTGGGGTCACGCACGCGCGGCGCGCCACCAAAAGTGGAGAGTACCGGCCAGCTCCTCTTCACCACCAAGACACTGATGCCCGGCGAGGGATTGACGATCGACATTGCCATCCCGAGAAGTAAAGCCGGGATTGCTGCCCCTACCGCCGGTGACCGTGCGCTGTGGTTCTTGTCGGCGAACAAATACGCCGGCCTGCCGATCATCGTGTTGCTGGGAATGTTCGCTCTGTGGCTCAAGGTCGGCAAGGACCCGGCCAAGGGGACAATCGCCCCCCAGTTTGCTCCCCCCAAGGATATCCACCCCGGTGAAGCCGGGATCCTGATCGATGACCGTGCCGATTTACGTGACATCACAGCGATGATGATCGGACTGGCAGTTGCCGGCTACATCAAGATCAGGGAGATACAACCCGAGGAGGTCGGACTGGTCGCGGAAGTAAAAAAGCTGTTTGGCCGAAACGGACCGGCCGATTATGAGTTTATCAAAGTGAAGCCGCCCGACGATAAACTGACGCGGGCAGAAACTCGTCTCATGACAACCATTTTTGATGCTTCCCATTCTGACAAACGCACCCTGTCATCGCTCGAAAACGAATTCTACCAGCACCTGCCACAGATTAAAGCCGATCTCTACTCCGAGCTCATCAAAAAGGGATTCTACCCCCACAACCCGGAGCGTGTACGAAGTTTCTACATTACTCTCGGCGGGATGATCGTCGGATTAGGGATATTCATCGGGATTTTCTTTGCCTCCCTTTACCTCGGAATCGCGGTACTGGTATCCGGTCTGATCGTGCTCGCGTTCGCCCCGATCATGCCGCGCAAAACGAAGAAAGGAGTAACGGTGTACCGTGACCTGCGTGGGCTCTCCGAGTATATCCACCGCGCTGAGGTCAAGCAGATGGAGTTCCACGACGCGCCGGAAAAGACACCAGAGCTATTCTCCAAGTTGCTCCCTTATGCGATGGCGTTCAACCTCACCCGTATTTGGACACGACAGTTCGCCGGGCTGTTGCAACAGCCACCGGAGTGGTACGTCGGGGTGTCCCCAACGTTCAATGGTGCGATGTTTACCTTGGCGATGATGAACCTGTCAAGCGGGATGGCGCAGACGTTCGTGTCCGCGCCGCGCACTGCCGGATCAGCATGGGGCGGTGGTGCCGGGTTCGGCGGTGGATTCTCCGGCGGTGGGTTCGGCGGTGGCGGTGGCGGCGGGTGGTAATTTCGCCCTCGCTTAACGTCGTTCCCGCGTTATTGAAGCAGCACCATGATCGGCGAGAGAACCGTCGAAATATCCCCACCCCACCTGGGAGAATTTCAAACTACCTCCGCGAGCTGTATTGACACTCGTCAGGCTATGGCGTAGAATACATTATCCCACCCCAGGTGGGTAAACTGTGTGATGGAGGTCGAGATGGAAGGGAAAGGGAGCCTGGCGAAAGAACCAGAAATAAAGAAAATGATCCGTCAGCGGTTGCGCACCGCGATCGGACACCTAGCGGCGGTGGAGCGCATGGTCGAGGAAGAGCAGTACTGTATGGACATCCTCAAGCAGCTGTCCGCCGTACAATCGTCGCTTTCCAAAGTGGCGCAGGCCCTTGCCAATTCTCATATGCGGCACTGTGTGCGCGAAGCAATCGACGAAGGCAGGGGAGAAGAAAAGGTGGAGGAGATGCTCGAGATCCTCAAGTACCTGCGGCACTTTTGATAGACTACGACCTCGTCTTCATCGCGGGATGGAGCGGCCGGGTTCGCCGCGACGTCACTTGGAGGCGCTGCTGCGTGGAGTGATCGCCGCAGCGCCCGAGAACGCAAGTTCGCGTTACTGCGTCGGCGGGGAGAGGATGAACTTATCCTTGAACTGCCGCATCCATTCGTTCAATCCGCCGAGGAGGCTCTTCGCCTGCGGGTAGCCGTTCTTGTTCAGGATCTGTGCTGCTTGATCAGACAGCGTCCCGCCCGTGTCGTAGAGGATAATCAACACGCCCCGCGGCAGGCGGTCCATCCACTCATTGAGCTCGGCGTACGGGATGTTGATTGCCCCGAGCAGGTGCGCCGTCGCGTACTCTTTCGGCTCCCGCAGGTCGACCAGGAGATAGAACAGGTAATTCAGGTCACTCGCGGCAATGTTGTA
>WFSM01000178.1 GCA_015485945.1 Candidatus Bipolaricaulota bacterium
GCTCGCGTTGCCACCGCTGGTAAACGGCGAATACAGGTGCGGGGCACGCCCCAAACGAGCCGTGATTCAAGAAAACGACGTCGTCACGCAGGGAAAAATGTTCGCGTAGGCTCCGAGATCGATCGTTCACGTCGCCTATGGTACCGCAATTGGGCGGATCGCGCCCGCGGCGATTTGCCCACCCGGATGTGACGTGCTATATTTTAAAATCATGACATGCGATCCTATCGAGCCGAACATTGGAGCATGGGTTCAGTGCGGGGTTGCCCGGGCAAAACGGGGTTGGCTTCTCCTCTATCTCGTTGAGATTGCGATCCAACTTCCGAATTGGCCTAGCGCGTTCGGTAACTGGGGAGGGGTGCTAAGCAATATCTGGAGCCTTTTCGGTTACAGCATCCTCATGATTGGGTATCAGCTCTACGCCCTCCGGATCGTGCGCGGGGATGCGGATTCCCGGCCGTCCGTCGTCCTAGGGGGATTCCGGCGTTACTTCGCGGTGTTCGGCGCGTTTATTGGGTACGTGATCATGGTCATGATCGGGCTGATTCTCCTGATCGTACCGGGTATCCTCATCTTTATCCGGTATTTGTTCGCACCGTTGGCGATCATTGCTGAGGGGGTAGGGATTCGCGCCGCGTTCGCGTGGAGCGCTGAGATAACGCACGGGTACAAGCTGAAATTGCTATTCCTCTACCTCGGCTGGGGCGTGCTTTACTGGGGAGTGGCGGTGCTGCTGGGGATCATTGCCACCGGATTTAACTGGCCGACGAGCCTGGATCCCACCAGGATTTGGTGGGTCCCGTTGGTTGTCGAGATCCTGGTCATACCGTGGTACACCGCGGTGATCGCAGCGGCATACGCCAGTTTGAGCGCGCGGGCAAAACAGGGCGGGTCGCGCCCGGGGCTGAAGATCTCTTCTCCTTCACTTGACACGCCGGCGGAATGAGTGTATGGTAATTTTTATGAATGACATAAACGTGCGTGTACAGACTGCGGTAGCTGTTAACCTCTGCGGAGGATGCACGACGTTTATGTCCGCGCTGCTCTAAGCCGATCGGTTTAGGGGCAAGCGGACGACTAAGACTGCGGCAATGGCCGTGGTCTTTTATTTTTGGGAGGTGAGATGGGTAGTTTAGTGATGAAATTCGGCGGGACGTCGGTAGGAACCGGCGCTGCCATGGCACAAGCGGCGAAGGTCGTTTCCAGTGCCGTGGAGGATGGGGATCGTGTGGTGGTTGTCGTCTCCGCGCTCAGTGGGGTGACCGACATGTTGATTGCAGGAGCGAAGAGCGCGGCGGATGGAAACGAGGACCAGTATCACAAGATCGCGGATGCCCTCCGGACGCGCCATCGCGAGATAGTGACGGGGCTTATTACCGACTCGGCTGAGCGGAAGACGGTCGAGAATGCGATCGAGGAGTACTTGGCTGAGTTTTCCCGGCGATGTGCGAGCGTCGCCGTGTTGCGTGAGCTCACCCCGCGGGCGCTGGACGGGATTGTGTCGTTTGGGGAGCGGCTGAGCGCGCAGTTGTTCGCCGCGGTCCTGCGCGCGCATGGATTGCGGAGCGAGCCAATCGACGCCACCGCGCTCATCGTTACCGATGAGACGTTTCAACATGCGGTTCCGCTTCCCAAGCTGACGCAGGACCGCATCGCCACCCGCCTCGCCCCGCTCCTCGATCGCGGGATTGTCCCGGTTGTCACCGGGTTCATCGGCGCGACCGCGTCTGGGGTGACGACCACCCTCGGTCGCGGTGGGAGCGACTACACCGCCGCGATCCTCGGGGAGATGCTCGCGGCCAATGCTGTGTGGATCTTCACCGATGTCGACGGGGTGATGACTGCCGATCCGCGCATCGTCCCCGACGCACGCGTGATCCCAGTTATCTCCTACACCGAGGTTGGAGAGCTCGCCTACTTTGGGGCGAAGGTCCTGCACCCGCGCACCATCCGCCCGGTGATCGAGCACGGAATCCCCCTGTGGGTGAAGAACACGTTCAATCCGAACGCAGCAGGGACACGCATCGTGCGCACTCCCGAGAACACTGACGGCACGGTCAAGGCGATCACGGTGATAACCGACCTCACAATGA
>WFSM01000179.1 GCA_015485945.1 Candidatus Bipolaricaulota bacterium
ACTGGATAGAGCACCGGTCTTCGGAACCGGGGGTTGGGGGTTCAAGTCCCTTCGGGCGTAGAACCCACAGCGTGTGAGTTAAGGAAACGAATGGAGATGTGCGTATGACGCGGGTCGTGTTGGTAACCGGAGCCTCATCCGGAATCGGACGAGCGTGTGCCGCGCGGTTGGCCGCGAATGGCGACCACGTGTATGGGACGAGCCGTCGCGTTGCTGTGCATGCCTCACCCGGGGTGACAATGCTTCCCATGGATGTCACTGATGAGGAATCCATTGCCGCCGGTGTGGCGCATATCCTCAACACTGACGGACGGATCGACGTTGTCGTAAACAATGCCGGGGCCGGGATCGGTGGGGCGATTGAGGATACCACGGTTGCAGACGCGAAAGCGTTGTTCGACACAAACTTTTTCGGTGCGTTGCGGGTGTGTCATGCCGTGCTTCCTACGATGCGCACCCAGCAAGCGGGCACCATCATCAACATCTCGTCACTCGCCGGGCGGATCGGGCTTCCGTTCCAGGGGATGTACAGCGCCACCAAATTTGCTCTGGAGGGCCTGACCGAGGCATTGCGCATGGAAGTGCGACCGTTCGGGATTCGGGTCGTATTGATCGAGCCCGGTGACTTCCGCACTGGGTTCACCTCTAATCGTCGGTTCACGGAGTCCACGGATTCTCCGTATCAGGAACGGATGAAGCGCGCGCTCCACGTGGCGGAAGCGGATGAGATGAACGGAGCGGAGCCGGAAATGGTCGCTCGGCTGGTAGAGCGCATCCTGCGGACGCCATCACCGCGGGTGCGGTATACAGTGGGCGGCGTTGGACAACGGGCGGCGGCCGGGCTGAAGCGCGTGTTCCCAAGCCGCGTGTTTGAGTGGGGACTACGTCACTACTACCGGATTCAGCACTAGTTTGCGGATGGTCGTTTTCCGCACTAAAATGAGGCCCTCATGACCAATCTACACGCAACGACGATACTTGCCATTCGCTCCGAACAGCAACGCCGGGCGGTGATCGCATGCGACGGACAGGCGACGCTGGAGACGACGGTGATCAAATCGAACACCAAGAAAGTACACCGGCTGTTCAACGACAAGGTGCTTGTCGGGTTTGCCGGTGCTACTGCGGATTGCCTCGCCCTGCTCGATAAGTTCGACGGCAAGCTCGCCAAGTACGACGGCCGCCTACGGCGGTCGGCGGTAGAACTCACAAAGGAATGGCGTACTGACCGAATACTCCGCCACTTGGAGGCGGTGTTGGTGGCGACAAGTTCCGAAGGAATCCTCATGATCTCCGGTGCCGGTGACGTGCTCGAACCGGACGAAGGAGTGATCGGAATCGGTTCCGGTGGTGCGTATGCCCTTGCGGCGGCGCGCGCTTTCCTGTCAGTAGGAGAAATCCCGCTGTCCGAAGTGGCAAAACGGTCGCTCAAGATCGCGGCTGCAATCGACATCTACACCAACGATAACATCACCGTAGAAGAGGTGACGTGGTAATGAGCGGAATCGTGGAGATCAGGGACACCGGTCCGGCCGGACTCACCCCGCGCCAAATCGTGGCCGAGCTCGACAAGTACATCGTCGGCCAAGCGGCGGCGAAGAAGTCAGTGGCGATTGCGCTGCGCAACCGCATGCGGCGCCAGCTTGTGCGCGGGGAGATCCGTGACGAGATTAAGCCGAAGAACATCCTGATGATCGGCCCGACCGGGGTGGGAAAAACCGAGATCTCGCGGCGGCTCGCGCGCCTCACCGATTGCCCGTTTGTCAAGGTGGAAGCGACTAAGTTTACTGAGGTCGGGTACGTGGGGCGGGATGTGGAATCGATGGTGCGTGACCTGGTAGAGATCGCGATCGAGATGGTGCGCGAGCAGGAAGTAATCCGGGTGGAGGGCGACGCCGCCCGGCTTGTGGACGAAGAGTTGCTGAACGCCCTGTTGCCGCTATCCGAGGATACCACTGATCCCGAGCGTCAGGAGAGTGCGCGTAAGACGCGGGAGAAGCTGCGCGGCAAGCTCATGGCGGGTGAGTTGGAGGAACGCGTGGTGGATGTCACGGTTGAGGAGCAGGCCATGCCCCAGATCGAGGTGTTTTCCCAAGATGGAGTTGACCAGATGGGAGTTGATATGGGTGACGTCCTATCCGGGCTGTTTCCCCCGACCCGCAAGCGCCGCAAGCTGAGCATCAAGGACGCTCGTCCGATTCTGTTCGATCAGGCCCTTGACCACCTCATCAACATGGAAGACGTGCGCCAACGCGGGTTGGACCTCGCTGAGGACATGGGAATTATCTTCATTGACGAGATCGACAAAATCGCCGCCGGCGGGCGGGAAGAAACTGGTGGGCCGGGCGTCTCCCGTCAGGGAGTGCAACGCGACCTCCTCCCACTGCTCGAAGGGACGACTGTGCGCACCCGCTACGGCACGGTGTCGACGGAGAATATCTTGTTCATCGCTGCCGGCGCATTCAACATGTCAAAGCCATCCGACCTCATCCCGGAGTTGCAGGGGCGGCTTCCGATTCGTGTTGAACTCGATAATCTCACCGCCGATGACTTCAAGCGGATTCTGCGTGAACCGAAGGACGCGCTCGTTAAACAGTATCAAGCCCTGCTCGGTGTGGAAGGGATTAGCCTCGAGTTCAGCGACGACGCGATCGACGAGATCGCGGAGATCGCTTATGAGCTCAACCAAACGACCGAGAACATCGGCGCCCGCCGGCTGTCCACCGTGATGGAGCGACTGATGGAGGACATTTCGTTCACCGCTGACGAACACGCCAGCGAATCGATCCGCATTGACCGTGACTACGTACTTACTCGGCTTGCCGGTATCGTTGAGGATCCCGACCTTTCCCGCTACATCCTATAACTCTATTTTAACTTGACAATGGGGGCGTTTCTGGATTATGCTCAGTGATTACGATGCGACAGAAACCAGAGAAGAATGATGTAATTCAACGAGAATTAGAGAGACTGCACGCGATTTTGGATTCTATCGATGCGCTCATTTACGTCGCTGATCTCGATACCTACGAAATTCTCTATATCAATAAGTTCTTCCGGGACATACTCGGAAAAGACCCAACTGAGAAGCTGTGCTACGAGGAATTCCAAGGAAAGACCGCGCCGTGCGATTTCTGCACCAATCCGATAATCCGCACCAACAACGGTGAACCGTACCGGTGGGATTATCACAATCCCGTCCTTGATCGCGACTATCATCTCGTCGATCGCCTTATTCCGTGGCCCGATGGCCGCGACGTCCGTCTCGAAGTGGCGGTCGATATTACTGACCGCAAAAAGATCATGGATGAAGTACAGGAGCGGGAGGAACTCTACCAGGCGTTGTTTGAGCAACTGAGCGATGCCCTATTTCTGGAGGATCTCGACGGTCACATCATCGAAGCGAACGAGAGCGCGTGCCGGCTCCTCGGCTACTCGCGGGAGGAGATCAGCCGCCTCTCCGTCAACGATCTCATTCCAGACGGGGCGAAGCGGTTTAGTTCTGAGATCATCGATCAGGAAACGCGTAACGGGAGGTCTATCGAGGCCGTTAATCGGCGCAAAGACGGAACGGTTATCCCGGTAGAGCTGTGGGGGAGGATTATCGACATTCAGGGCTCCCCACGCATGATTATCAGCACGCGTGACATCAGTGATCGCATGCGTATCAGAACGGTGGAACAGGTCCTGCAGCGGATTACCGCCGCTGCTAACGCTGCCGCCGGGCTTGAAAGCTTGTTTCCCACGATTAAAGACATCCTAAGTGCCGTGATGGACACCACCAATTTCAGCGTTGTTCTGTATAATCCTGAAACGGACACAATTACCGTGCCGTACATGACCGACGAGAGGGATACCTTTCGGTCGTTTGCCGCTGCTAACACACCGACTGCGTACGTTATCAGGAATAACCGCCCCCTGCTCCTCACGGCGGAAACCCGACCCACGCTGACGGCGAAGCTGGGGATAAAATCAGTGGGAGCTGTCTCCCAGGCATGGCTTGGGGTCCCACTGCGTTTGAACGATCAGGTGATCGGCGCGGTCATCGTACAAAGCTACACCGATTCCGACAGTTATGGGGAAGAAGACATCGTCCTTCTAGAAGCCGCTTCCGACCAAATTTCGATGGCGATCGTCCGTGAACAAGCAAAGATGGAGCTGCAAGAAAGCGAGGCGCGCTACCGCAGTATCTTTTCTTCCACAATTGATGCTATCTTGTTGTTCGACGCGTCGGGGACGATCATCGAGGCCAACCCGGCTGCCTACCAAATGTACGGATATGCGCCCGATGAGCTAGTTGGGGTATCGGCGGAGAGAATCGTTCACCCCGATTACTACCACGGGTTTGTAAACTTCAAACGTAAAATCGAGAAGGTTGGCGCGTTCGCCGCCGATTCCCTCAATTTACGCAAAGACGGGACAGTGTTTCCGGTGGAGGTGCGGGGAACCGGCCTGCTCTATCGCGGCGAACTTCATTACCTGTCGATCACTCGTGACATCTCCGATCGGGCGGCGGCGGAACAGGAATTGGCCCGCGCGCGGGAGAAAATCGAACGACTGCATGAGATTGCTCACCAACTGGAAGGTTGTGATCACGAGGAGGATGTCTACCGTATCACAGTGGAATCGGCGGAGAAAATTCTTGATTTCGCGTTGTGCACTTTGGACATCGTGGAGGGAG
The DNA here is from genome assembly GCA_015485945.1 of Candidatus Bipolaricaulota bacterium. Classification (GTDB taxonomy): domain Bacteria; phylum Bipolaricaulota; class Bipolaricaulia; order UBA7950; family UBA9294; genus S016-54. The sequence goes on from WFSM01000179.1 coordinate 4,682, forward strand.
ACCAACTGGTGGCCAAGGCGACATCCAGCGGCCTTCCGCCGGAGGCAAGCCGGTCCGCATTACTGTCCGAAGAGTCCCTCGCTACTAAGACGTACCACACCGGGAAGACATACGTAATTGGGTCCCCGGACGATGATCCTGCGACGCGGCCGACACGAACGGAGTTTCGTTCTGGAATCAGCGCCCCGATCGGGAAGTTCGGGGTGTTCCAAGTGGCATCAACCGTGGAAAATGCGTTTGCCCCTGAAGACGTCCGCCTTCTCGAATTGTTACTCGGGCACACCGCTCAAGCGATCGCGCGCATCCGCCTGCAGCGACAACTGCGTGATCAGGCGATCCACGATCCGCTCACTGGCGTGTACAATCGGCGTTACTTCACCGAGGTGGTGGAACAAGAGATAGCGCGGTCAAAACGATACGCCCATCCCCTTGGGTTTTTGATGATAGATGTCAATCACTTCAAGACGATCAACGATCAGTTCGGTCATCAGACGGGGGATCGGGTACTGCGGGCGGTGGCCGAATTATTGCAGGACCAGGTGCGGGATACCGATCTCGTCGTACGTTACGGCGGCGATGAGTTTCTCGTGATGCTTATCGAGACGAACGGCGAGACCGACACCGTAAAACAGCGCATTCACGACGCCGTGGCAAAAAGAAACGAAACCAATGAACTGATCCCATTTCCCGTCACTCTGTCTATCGGATCAGCACACTGGGACCCTACATCCAATGAGTCGATCGAGCTCATCCTTGCTGAGGCCGACCGCCGTATGTATGCGGAGAAGGCAGGTTAGCCGCCCGCCGTCACAGCCGGCGTTGCGCCACCACCATGTCAATCCGGTCGGATAGATCCTCTGCCCGGTCGGAGATTTCCACTAACTCCTCGATCAGCCCGTACAGCTGCAGCTTCCAAGCAAGATCCAAGTCCATCTTGAAGATTGTTTTCACCGCGTTACGCTCGACGCGATCAACCTCGCTTTCCTTGATCTCAATTTGCTTGGTATGCTCAGTGGTCGCGTTCATGTCCTCAAACAAGGAGCGCATTGCCAAGTTGACTTCGGTCGCGATCGTCGCCGTTGTTGCGGCGATATCCCGAATAAACGGTTTCACGTCCTCCGGGATGTTCACCTGCTGCAACAGGAGGTAATCGAGTGTCCCCTCGCCCGCGTTCGCCAACTTGTCCACTTGTTCGATCACTTCAAGGGTATCCCGCCGGGATGAAGCGAGGAGCGCTCCACCGATCAACGCCGCCTCCACCTCGCGGCGCACGTCATCGGCTTGTCCCTCAGAGGCATGCGTGGCTAACGCGAATTCTTCGGCCTTGTCTATGTTGCCGTCAAGATAGGCGGACAGAGCTTCCTGATAATGTCCCAGACATTCTTCCACCTTCTCCAGGTGTTTCAACACCATGTCCTCGATTCGTTTCTGCTTTTTCCACAACACGCGTATCCCTCCTATTTGCGGTTTAGGTTAGCGCGGATGTGCCCCGACGTCAAACGTGTCCCCCCCGATATGGCGACAATCGCCGGAATGGATGCGGCGCACTCCCGTATGTGTCCGCACGAGGAGCCGCCCCCTCTGATCGATCCCCACCGCGCGGCCACGGATCTGTTCTGTGCCCATTGACACCAAAACTTCTGCGTTGATGGTCGCGCACAATCGGCGGTAGTCCCGGGTCAATTCGGCATCCACCCGCGGAGTGAGGAGCCGAGCGATGATGCGTTCGATGAGTTCGTCCACAGTGGGAACGGCGTCTGTTTCCCGAAGAACGGACGTTGCCCCGGGAATTGGGGCGGCGCGGATGTTCACCCCGATCCCGAGGATCATCTTTTTAGGGTTGCTTTCGATCAAAATTCCGGCGATCTTCTTGCCACGCACTGTAACGTCGTTTGGCCATTTAAGCCGGGCGTTGATCCCGTATGCGGACAGCGCCGCCACGATCGCAACACCAGCACGTAACGGTAGGAGCGGATCGGGAGTAAGAACGATCGAAGCGTACATCCCGCCCGGCGGGGAGATCCACTCCCGCCCGTAGCGGCCGCGCCCCGCGGTCTGGCTGTGAGCGATGACGACCGTTTCTACGGGGAGTTCGCGGGCGACGCGCTGGGTGGAAGCCACGTTGTCGTAGCGAATGAGGCGCAATTTACGCCCGCGGATGGACAGGAAACGTGTCTCCGGCATGGGGGAGCACCAGCGTTTGGAATTCGGGCCCGAACCGGTCGCGGGCGCGCGTCAGGATTTCACGCGGATCGTGAATTGGCACGAGGAAAAACCGGCGTGTCAGCGAGTCATCAAGCGTGGACAGGAGGTAAATCTCAGCACGGGCGAGATCGTTGGCGAGATAAATCGCCTTGTGCCCACCGAGCTTAAACCCCTCCCGATTGAATATTTCGAACACGTCGCTCGGGTGGTCACAACGATTTATCCAATCCTCGAACACCGGATGTCCGATCCCGTCCGGACACGCGGCGATGAGAAGGATCATCCCTCCGTCCTTTACCGCCCGGGCCGCGTTGTACAGTCCCTTATACGCCTGATAGAGGTCGATGTCCTTGGGATGGCCGCCGGCTGACGCAATTACGAGATCCGCTTTCCCGGGAAGCGGCACCTTGAAGATACCATCCCAGAACGCCCTCCCAACGGCGTGCGCCGCCTCCACGTCCCCCACCACAACCTTGGCCACGCGCCCGTCCGGACCCAGCACCACATCGACGATGAAATCGACCCCGACGAGCCGTGCCGCCGCGGACATCTCCTCAGAGATCGGGTTTCCACGATATACGCACCCCTCACAGTTGGGGTCGAGGAGCTGAGCGTGATTGCGCTCGATCGTCTCCCGTCCCGCTACCCCGGGGAGGATGTTCTTCCTTCCGCCGGAGTAGCCAGCGTAATAGTGCATTCCGATGTGGCCGATTGTGACGACGTGGTTGGCTTCGGCGACGGTCTGGTTGATGAGGATCGGGGTTCCGCGCGCGCTTTTCCCAACCTCGACTAAATCATGGTCACAGTTGTGGATTAAAACGCGAAACTCACGGCGAAGCCCGCCCAAGATCTGATCGAGCTCAGCGGTGGTCGGATCGCGGTGTGTCCCGGTCGCCACGACGATCGTCACATCCTCACGGTGGACACGGGGCGAAATCCGCTCCCAAATTAACGGCAGGAGGGACTGCGTTGGAGTGGGGCGGGTGTGATCAGTGACGATGAACACAACTGACTCGCCGGGGTGGAAGAACCCCTCCGGATTGTCGATTCCAATTGGGTTCTCCCACGCGCGGGCGAACTCATCCCCGAGGGGCGAAAGCGCGACCTCTTTTCCCGCCAGAATTCCGATTAGATTTTCATCGGGGACTTCGATCGCCACCGCATCATTATCGTATGGGAGCTGCATCCGCACGTCGACCACCTCCATGCGGAGATTACCTCGGTGTTACCCCGCCTGCAACATCGCGTGTCCAATTCTTGCGCCGACACTCCATTGCGGCTAGGATCTCGTGATCGCAGGAAGGGAGGCAGAATGCGCAGGCACTTTTTAACGTCGGAATCGGTCACCGAAGGGCATCCGGACAAGATCGCCGATCGGATATCGGACGCGGTCCTCGATGCGATCCTCACTGAGGACAAGAGGGCACACGTGGCGTGCGAGACGTTTCTCACCACTGGTCTCGTCCTCGTCGGCGGCGAGATTTCGACCGCGACGTACGTCGATATCGACCGGATCGCGCGGCGGGTGATCAAGGAGGTCGGCTATCATCAGCCCGACTACGGGTTCAACTACCGCGATTGCGCGGTCCTGTCGACCATCCACGGTCAGTCCCCGGACATCGCTGCTGCAGTGGAAAAGGCAAAGGAGGTCCGCAACGGCGCGGCCAAGAACGGCTACGACAAGATCGGGGCCGGTGACCAGGGAATCATGTACGGGTACGCTTGCACCGGAACCCCCGAATTGATGCCGCTTCCGATTACTCTCGCCCACAAGCTCACCAAGCGCCTTGCCGCAGTGCGCAAGGATGGGACCTTGCCCTACCTGCGGCCGGATGGAAAGTCGCAAGTGACGATCGAGTATGAGAACTCGCGACCGGTGCGGGCAAAAGCGGTGTTGATCGCCGCCCAGCACGACCCCGATGTCGATCCGAAAGCAATGCGTGAAGAAGTGATCGCGTCTGTGATTCGTCCGGTGATGGGAAAATGGATTGATGATCAAACCGAACTTCTCGTCAATTCCTCCGGCCGGTTTGTGATCGGTGGGCCGGCGGCCGATACCGGGATCACTGGCCGCAAGATCATCGTCGATACCTACGGTGGGTACGGATCGCATGGCGGCGGGGCGTTCTCCGGTAAAGATCCGACTAAGGTCGACCGCTCCGGCTCGTACATGGCGCGCTACGTGGCGAAAAACATCGTCGCTGCCGGGCTTGCCCGCGAGGTGGAAATTCAGATCGCCTACGCGATCGGTCGCGCCGCACCGCTCGCAGTGAACATCGATACCTACGACACCGGAGTCTACCCGGATGATGTCCTGCACGCCGCGGTTGTTAAGGTATTTGACTTGCGCCCCGGCGCAATCATCGACCGGCTCGATCTCCTACGCCCGATGTACGAACCATTCTCGTGTTACGGTCACTTCGGCCGCGTTGAGCTCGACCCACCGTGGGAGCGGACCGACCGGAGCGCGGAGTTGGAAGCAGCCCTGCCCCGGAAGGGGATAATTGCCTAACCATCCAGCTCGATGGTGTTCACCCCCGAGAGCGCAGCGATCTTTTCCAGGACCGGGGTGAGATCTTCATCCTCCCGCAAGTGAAGCTGGAACCGTAGTGTGACCTGCGCCGTCGTTTGGTTCCACCCCCATCCGACCGTATTGACGCGGATTCCTGCATCCCGCAATCGGGCGCGGGCAGCGTCGCATACAGCCGTCCGTGCCGCTGCGGACACAACTATGGTTAGCATGCGGGCAACAGTGCTTGTTATGCGGTGTTCAAGGTAGTCAACCGCTTCTAATACGATCAATCCGAGGGCGGTGCCGCCGGTTGCCAGAACCCACAGTCCATCGCCAGCGAGGATCCCAACTGTAGCCACGAACCACACGGATGCGGCAGTGGTGAGGCCGCGCACCCAATTTTCACCCCGCATGATCGTGCCCGCACCGAGAAACCCGATTCCGGTAATAATCCCAGCGGCAATACGGGCAGAATCGATCCCGGCGAGCGCGGTGGCGCTCACCATGGCGAGAGCAGCACCGCTTCCTACCAGGATGTGGGTCCGCAATCCGGCTGGCCGGCCATGGAACTCCCGTTCTACCCCGATTACTCCAGACAGCCCGGCGGCGATGAGAACCCGGCCCAGGAGCTCAAGTTCGACCATCCCACCTCCTACAGCAGCGCCCGTGTTTCGATTTTCTCCTTGATAAACGCTACCACCTCGGGCAGCGGCTTCGCGCCGAGGTCTTCCTCGCTGCGTAGTCGGAGTGCCACTGTGCCGGCATCGCGCTCGCGGGGGCCAACGACGAGCATGTACGGAATCTTCCGCAATTGCGCCTGGCGGATCATGTAGTTCAACGTGCGGCTGCGGTCGGTCCACTCTTCGGCCCTGATCCCAGCCGCGGTGAGGGCGGCGCGCACCTCAATCGCGTAATCCATCACCGTGGAGTTCACCGGCAACACCACCGCCTGCACCGGAGCGAGCCACACTGGGAACGCACCAGCGTAGTGTTCGATTAGGATCCCGAAGAACCGTTCGAGGGAGCCGAGCAACGCACGGTGCACCATGTACGGCCGGTGCTCCTTCCCGTCCTCGCCGACGTAGGTCATGTCGAACCGCTCTGGCAGGTTGAAGTCGAACTGGATCGTGGATAGCTGCCAACTGCGCCCGAGACTGTCGTGCACGTCGATATCGATCTTCGGGCCGTAGAACGCACCCTCACCCGCCTTGACTGTGTAGTCGACTCCGCATGCCTCCACCGCCCGGCGCAGAGATTCGGTTGCGCGGTCCCAGTC
>WFSM01000180.1 GCA_015485945.1 Candidatus Bipolaricaulota bacterium
TCCATATCCTCGTGCCGCGCAGTTGTCCTGGGGTTCCGACCGCGATTCTAACCCCAAAGAACACGTGGGCGGACAAGGACGCTTATGATGCCCGCGCCGACAAGCTCGCGGCCGAGTTTGCCGCTCATTTCAAAGCGGCGTATGGAAACAAGCAAATCGATACGGAGGTGGCGAAGCAGTGTCCGGGAATATAAAGCGGGTTGGGTTCCTCATTTCGGCAACCGGCGGCGGACACAAAGCAGCGGCGAACGCGATCGCTGCTGGACTGGAACACCATTATCCCGGCCGGTTTAAATTCGATTACATTGACCTGTTTCGCGAGTACACGCCGCCGCCGTGGCGGTACGCACCGGAGATCTACCCCCGCTGGGTGCACTACAATGTCGCCAGCTACAGCGCATTTTTCTGGAGCAGTGAGCGGTTGTTGCGCACTCCGCTGGGCCGGGACGCCACCCTCGCCCACATCGCGCGCCGCCGCATCGCGCGGTTGATGGAGGATCACCATCCCGACCTCCTCGTGGTGCTGCACGGCGCGTTCACTCGATTCGCTGTCGCTGCCCGCGCCGCGCTCGGGGCGTCGATCCCGATCATCACTGTTGTCACTGACCTTGCCAAGCCCCACCTCGGCTGGTATCACCCCGGGGTGGACCGCTGTTTGGTGCCGTGTGAGCCTGCGTATCACCGCGGCATCGCTGCAGGAGTTCCTCCGGAAAAGCTTCGGATTGTGGGCCATCCCGCTCACCCCAAGTTCGCGTTGTACAGCGATACCAAACCGGACGCGCGCCGCCGCCTCGGATGGGATAAGGATTTGCCAACAGTGCTTCTCGTTGGCGGCGGAGAGGGAATGGGACGAATTGCGGACACCGCGACAGCGATCGACCGCGCACGGCTGGGAGCACATCTCGTGGTCGTGTGTGGTCGCAACGAGGCGCTACGTACTCGGCTGTCGGCGCGACAGTGGCGCGAGCCAACCGACGTGTACGGGTTCGTCGACAACATGGAGGTAATGATGCGCGCCGCCGACGTGCTCATCACCAAGGCTGGTCCTGGTACGATCGCCGAAGCAGCGATCAGCGGGCTACCGATGATCCTCAATGGTGCGATTCCGCTCCAGGAGAGCCCAAATATCGGGTTCGTCGTGCACAACCGCGCCGGGGTGTACGCCAAGCGCCCCGAGCGCATCGTGGTCGTACTGCAACAGTGGCTGGGGGATGAAGCCGTGCGCTCCCAATACGTCGCCGGGGCAGAAAAGATCGCCTATCCCAATGCGGCGTTTACGATCGCGGATGAAATCGCCGCCCACGCTACAACGCCCCAACCGCTGCGGGCCGGGTGACGCTGGCCACGGCGCCCTTGATTTGTCCACCGATTTATTCTACCGTTTTCTGCCTCGATAATCGCACAAGGAGGGCCGCATGAACATCCATGAATATCAGGCCAAGGAACTGTTCTCTTCGTTTGGAATCCCCATCCCGGAAGGACGCGTTGCCACCACTCCCGCCGCCGCAGAAAAAATTGCGACCGAGTTAGCAAGCCCGGTTGTGATCAAAGCGCAGATCCACGCAGGCGGTCGCGGCAAAGCGGGCGGGGTCAAGCGCGCCGCTTCGCCGGAAGCAGCACGGGCGGCCGCAGCGGAGTTGCTCGGCCGGACGTTAGTCACTCATCAAACCGGGCCAGCGGGAAAGATTGTTCACAAGGTACTCGTGGAACGGGTGGCGGCGGTGAAGACCGAAATTTATCTCGGGATAACGATTGACCGCACCCAGCGGGTGCCGGTGATCATGGCAAGCCCTGCCGGCGGGATGGAGATTGAACAGATCGCGGACGAATCACCGGACAAGATCTTCAAAGAATGGATCCACCCCGAGATCGGTCTGCGCCCGTTCCAGGCGTATCGATTGGCGCTCAAGCTCGGATTGGATGCGGCGGAGACGCGGGCGGTGGCCCAGGTCATCACTGCCCTGCACCGGGTATTCGTGGACAAAGACTGCCTGTTGGTGGAAACGAACCCGCTCATTATCGACAACAACGGCGCGGCCCTCGCCCTTGACGCCAAGATTAACTTCGATGACAACGGCCTGTTCCGCCATCCGGATATCGTCGCTCTGCGTGACCCGGCCGAGGAGGACCCGTTGGAAAGCGCAGCGCGCAAGAGCAATCTAAACTACGTCAAGCTTCATGGAAACGTAGGCTGCTTGGTCAATGGAGCCGGCCTGGCGATGGCGACGATGGACCTAATCAAGTTGGCGGGAGCGGAGCCAGCAAACTTCCTCGATGTCGGCGGCGGGGCGAACGAGGACATGATCGAACAGGGATTTTCCCTCCTGCTGTCCGATCCTGATGTCAACGCGGTGTTCATCAACATATTCGGGGGAATCCTCCGCTGCGATATTCTGGCGCGGGGGATCGTGGCCGCGGTCAGCCGACGGTCGGTCGATGTCCCGGTCATCGTGCGGTTGGAAGGCACAAATGTGGAGCAAGGGCGTGAAATACTTGACCGCTCCGGGCTTCACTTTCAGCGGGCGAACGATCTCGCCGAGGCGGCGGCACTGATTGCCCGTGCGGTGCAGGAGGTGGCGCAATGAGCATCCTTGTCGATGAAAACACGCGCGTATTGGTACAGGGAATAACCGGACGGGAAGGACGGTTTCACACCGAGCAGATGCTTGCTTACGGCACCAAGATCGTTGCTGGGGTCACCCCGGGCAAAGGGGGACAGCAGGTAGCCGGTGTCCCGGTGTTCGACACGGTGGCGCAAGCGGTTGCTGAGACGAGTCCCACCGCCGCGATGGTGTTCGTCCCACCGCGGTTCGCCGCTGACGCAATCCTGGAGGCGGCGGATGGCAGCATCAAATTGGTGATCTGCCTCACTGAGGGCATCCCGGTGCATGACATGGTGCAGGTCCGACGCTACCTCGACATTCACGCCGTTAAGCTCATCGGTCCGAACACACCCGGGGTCATCTCGCCGGGAAAGGCCAAGCTCGGCCTGATGGCGGGATACATCCATCAGCCCGGCCCGGTGGGAGTGATGTCGCGCAGCGGCACGCTCAATTACGAAGCAGTCCACCAGCTATCGCAGCGGGGAATCGGGCAATCAACCTGCGTGGGGATCGGCGGAGATCCGATCATCGGGCTATCATTCACTGATATTCTGGAACTGTTTGCCGCGGACGATCAGACCAAAGCCGTAGTGCTGATCGGAGAAATCGGGGGGAACGCGGAAGAGGAAGCGGCGCGGTATATCGGCGCCGGGTTTCCGAAACCGGTCGTAGCGTTTATTGCCGGACGCACCGCGCCGCCGGGGCGGCGGATGGGACACGCGGGCGCGATCGTCACCGGAGCAAGCGGGACCGCGGACGCAAAGATAGCCGCGCTTGAGACGGCCGGAGTAAAGGTCGTGCCCAGTCCGGCGGATATTGGGGCCGCCGTGGCGGCTGTCATGTAACGATCGATCGGCTTGACATCGATCAAAAAAGTGGGTATAAGTCGGGCACGCGGCTGCTTGTGATCGCGAATACAAGCACGAAAATACAACGGCTCGTCCGTAACGACCGTAAAAACGAGAAGAGAGGAGCAAATCGGTGCGAACGGAGATTCGATTTGCAGGGTTCGGCGGCCAAGGAGTGATATCCGCTGCCAAGATTTCCGGACGAGCTGCGGCGATTCATGACGGGTTAAACGCGGTGCTCACCCAATCGTACGGTCCGGAAGCGCGCGGCGGTGCATGTAACGCTAACGTTGTCGTGTCAGACGGCCGTATCGCATATCCCGAGGTTACAACTCCCAATCTTCTCGTCATCATGTCGCAAGAGGCATACACTACATTTGGGAAGACAATCGCCTCCGGCGGCACCCTCATCA
>WFSM01000181.1 GCA_015485945.1 Candidatus Bipolaricaulota bacterium
CTTCATCGGCATTGCAGATCAGGTATTTCTCGTCACCAGGAGCGGTGAATGTCCACTTTTTACCGGTGGGGAATCCGGCCCCACCGCGCCCGCGCAGACAGGCGCGCGTTACCTCGCCAATCACCGTTGCTGGCGATATCCGGTTTGTGATAATCTTTTCTAGACCAGCGTACGCGCCGGCGGCAATCGCTTCATCCAGGCTCTCCGGGTTGATCCGTCCGCAATTCTCAAGGACAATCCGGGGCTGCGACTTGGCGAGCCCAACCTTGGGCGGCGTACCGGTTTCAAGCGGCACACTCATCATGAGGCGTCGTACCGGCCTTCCCTTGAGGAGATGCTCGGACACAATCTCCGCCGCGTCCGCAGGCGTCACCCCCGCGTACGTCACCCGATCCGGGTAGACAACCAGCACCACTCCGCGCCCGGTACCGCCGAGGTCACCGGTTTCGACGATCTGAACCTCGTCCGCGAGTCCGTTCTCGACCACTGCCCGGCGGAGCGCTTCCTCCACTGCCCGCGCCCCATTGAGGAGGCTCTCGTCGGTAATTCCAATCAACACGTGGGTTCTAGCGAGCTTCATCACTACTCCTTACCCGATCAATGATCTCCGCCAACCGCTCCCGGGACAGGTTACCGTACAATTGATCGTCGATCATCATCGCCGGAGCAACCCCGCACGCCCCGAGACAGCTCGTGGTCTCCAGCGTGAACGCCCCATCAGTAGTGGTCTCCCCCACTTGCACTTCCAGCATTTCCTGAAGCGCGGTAAGCACGGATTCCGCCCCCAGCAGCAGACACGGTGGCGACTCGCAGATGCGGATGATGTGACGCCCGCGTGGTTTCAGACTGAACATGGAATAAAACGTGGCCGTGCTCATTACCTCGGATAGGGGGATGCCAACATAATCGGCCGCCTGGCGCAGTGCGGCTGTCGTCAAGTAGTTATGCGGATTGTCGTCCTGGAGCGCGTGTAGAATATCGAGCAGGTTCTCTCGCGTCGGGGCGTACTTTTCAATAAGCCTGTTCAATCCATACCTCCTTCCATTACTGCCGCGCTCCGCATCCATTTTTCCGCGATGGCGATTGCCACGGGAAGATGGGCGCGGGCGCGAGCGCTCAACTCCTCTCCGAACCCAAACTCGTACCCCGGCACGGATAACAGCCATCCCTGCGGCGCGTGTCCGCACAGAAGCTGGGTCAACCCGAGTAGCGTTGCCGGGGACAACACATGTCCGGTGATATCGGGGTCCTCCGCCGGAGCAATCCGCGCCAGCGCGATCCGTTGTGCGAACGAGTGCGCGTCGACAAACAGCACGCGGCCGGCGTCGCACAGCCGAAGTGCGATCTCGGGGGTGAGCTGATGAACGGCGATCCCGGCGACGTTGGGCACTTCGGATAGGGACGCGATCAGGCGCGCTCCAATCCCGTCATCACAGCGCAGCGTGTTGCCGATGCCGATTACGAAGTCCATCGTCAGTCCCGTACCGCGCGATCGACTACCGTCCCGTCCGGTCCGATCAATTCGAGCGCAATTGGCATATTCCCGACGGCGTGCACCGAACAGGACAGGCACGGATCAAATGCGCGAATCCCGCCTTCGACCCGGTTCAGTATCCCCTCGGACAGCTTCCCGTCTTTAATGTAGGCGGCAGCAATATCGCGCACCGTGCGGTTCATCGCCAGGTTGTTCTGCCCGGTGGACACGATCAGGTTCACGGTGCGCATTACCCCGTTTTCATCCACCTGATAGTGGTGAAACAGGGTGCCGCGTGGCGCCTCGTGCACTCCGATTCCCTCCAGGGCATTGATGCCGGCCTCGGCACGGATGCGTGTCCCGAGGATGCGCTCGTCTTTGAGCAACCGTTCGATCCGTTCAAGAGACGCCAGAATCTCGATAAGGCGGGCGTAGTGGTAGTCGATAATTCGCCCCGACGGCGCGCCACGACCGCGAAACTCCTCAAGCTCGGCGTCAGCGAGCGGGGTTCCGAACCGATCACACACGTTTACGCGCCCAAGCGGGCCGACGCGGTACATCCCGTCCGGATACCCCAGCGCCCGGTAATACGGGAATTTGAGGTAACTCCACGCCTCGGACGCCTCTCCCACCACGTCCTGATAGTGCGTTGGATCGACGTGATCAGCGAGGATATTGCCGGCGCCGTCGATGATCCGTAGCCCGCCCGCGTAGTGCTCCCACGTTCCGTCCGGCGCGACAAGCCCCATGTACAGACTGGGAAACTCGCCGAGCGCTCCCCGCATCTCATCGTTTACAAACGACCGCTTGAACAGGTCGAGCGTAAACCGGATCGTGTCAAGCGCGGCCGGGAGGTGCTCCTGCAGCCAGCGTCTGTTCTCCGCCGACAGTGGTTGGTTGACCCCACCGGGGACGGCCCACGCGGGGTGAATCCGCTTTCCTCCCAACCGCTCGATGACCTGCTGTCCGTACGCCCGCAGCCGGATTCCCCGCCGCGTGAGATCGGGATCCTTTGCCCCCAATCCGATGACGTTCCGCGTCGCCGGGTCACTGTCCCAACCGAGAAGGAGATCGGGAGCGGACAGGTAGAAAAAGCTGAGGGCGTGCGATTGCACGATCTGTCCCAGATTCATGACGCGCCGCAACAGAACGGCCGTCTCCGGAACGCGCACGGCGAGGATGGCGTCCCCGGCCTTGGCCGACGCGAGGATGTGGCTGATCGGACAGATGCCGCAGATGCGGGCGGTAAGCGATGGCATCTCCCATAGCGTGCGCCCGACGCAGAACGCCTCGAACCCGCGCAACTCGGTGACGTGAAACCGCGCATCGGCCACGTTGCCGGCATCGTCGAGTTGGATCGTGATCTTGGCGTGTCCCTCAATACGCGTGACCGGATCGATCTTTATCTCCCGTTTCATCTTGTCCTCCTTCACCCGAACTTCAGGTCTTTACCCGTCAACTGCGGCATTTCCCCGTTAAGGAGTGCGGTCAGCACGCGGGCGATCACTCCGGCCGGCGGTGGGCACCCATGCAGCCACAGATCAACCGGAATCACTTCGTGCACTGGGCGCACCCGATCGACAAGCGGGGGAACGACTTCGGTTGGCAGGGTTCCGGTTGTAGTCATGCCCTTGCCGTACACCCGTTCCAGCAGATCGTGTGGCGGGATTGGGTTGCGCATCGCCGGGACATTGCCGGTCACTGCACAGTCGCCGAACGCCACGACAAGCCGTGACTTGGCACGTACATCCTTCAGGATCTCGACGTGTTCCTCATTGGCTACCGCCCCCTCGACAAGGGTGACGTCGATCCCAGCGGGGAATTCCTTCGCGTCCACCAGCGGGCTCTTGACAAGCTCAAACCGATCGGCGAGATCGAGCAGCGTCTCGTCGATGTCGAGCAGTGACATGTGGCAGCCGGAGCACCCGCTTAACCACACCGTAGCGATCCGCACTTTGGTCATCCCGCCCTCCTTCGTTCCTCAAGTTCCGCCACCAGTTCGGGGTGCTTTTCCATCTCCGCGGTCGCTTGGCCTTTGAGCACGATCGCGCCGGTCGGACACACCTGGACGCATTTGCCACAACTGGTGCACGTTTCGGCATTACCCCAGTCAACTCCGAGGTCGGTAATCACCCGCACCTGGGTGCCGCGAAACGCGATCCCCCATGTGTGCGCACCTTCCACCTCAGCGCATACCCGCACACAGCGGGCGCACATTACGCACCGGTTATGGTCGATGATAAATCGCGGATGGGTGGCGTCAAGGGACAGCGTGGGGTAGCGATACGGCACCCGCACCGAGTCCATCCCCAGTTCGCACGCGAGGTCCTGCAGCTCGCAATGCCCATTGGACACGCAGAATGAGCACACGTGATTCCGCTCCGCGAACAGCAGTTCGAGCACTGTGCGCCGCATCTCGTGTAGTTCATCGGTGTTGATGCGCACCTTCATTCCGTCCCGCACCCGCGTGGTACACGCCGTGCCAAAGCGGCCGTCAATCTCCACCATGCACAGCCGGCACGCACCAATATCGGGCAGCCCATCGAGGTGACACAGGGTCGGGATGCGGATCCCGTTATCCCGCGCTGCTTCCAGGACCGTGTTGCCCCGCGCGGTCCGCACCTCGTTTCCGTCAATCTGTATCACTACCTGTTCCATTGCGTGTACGCTCCTTTCACCGCCTGTCGAGAATCTCCACTGCCCCAAACGGGCACACTTCGCGGCACGTCCCACACCGTACGCACGCCTCCGCGTCGATCGCGTACGGCGGATTGCCCGGCGTCCCGGCAATCGCGCCCACCGGGCATGCCCGCCGGCACTGATCACAGCCACGGCACGCCTCGGGATCGATCCAGTAGCGGATGAGAGCGGTGCATTCCTTAGCGCGGCACCGACCGACAAGATGCTCCTCATACTCGTCACGGAAGTAGCGCAGGGTGGACAACACCGGATTGGGCGCGGTCTGGCCAAGCCCGCACAGCGAGGCGGTTTTAATCGTCTTTCCCAACCGCTCCAATTTGTCGATGTCATCCGCGCGTCCGTCACCACGCGTGATCCGCTGCAGGATCTCGAGCATCGCCGGCAACCCGACGCGACACGGGATACACTTTCCACACGACTCGTTCGCCGTGAACTCGAGGAAGAACCGCGCCAGATTCACCATGCAGTTATCCGCGTCCATCACGATCATCCCGCCCGAGCCCATGATTGAACCGAGTTCCTGCAACGACTCGTAATCGATCGGGGTGTCGAGGTACTCCGCCGGGATGCACCCTCCGGACGGGCCGCCGGTCTGGACGGCTTTAAATTCCTTCCCGTCTGGGATCCCGCCGCCAATCTCAAAGATCAATTCGCGCAACGTAGTACCCATCGGCACTTCCACCAAACCGGTGTTCACCACTTTCCCGGACAGGGCGAACACCTTCGTCCCCGGGCTCGACTCCGTGCCGATTGATCGGAACCAGTCCGCCCCGTTGAGGATAATGTGACGCACGTTGCCGAACGTCTCCACGTTGTTGATCAAAGTTGGCTTGCCGAACAGGCCTTCCACCGCCGGATACGGCGGCCGCGGCCGTGGCTGTCCGCGGTGCCCTTCAAGCGAGGCGATCAACGCCGTCTCCTCACCGCACACAAACGCGCCCGCCCCCATGCGAACTTCAATATCGAACGAAAACCCCGTCTCCATGATGTTATTCCCGAGCAACCCCATCCGGTGAGCAGCGGCGAGCGCAGCCTCCACCCGGTTGATCGCCAATGGGTACTCGGCACGGACGTAAATGTAACCGTGATTGGCACCGACGGCGTAGGCAGCGATCGCCATCCCTTCCAGCACCGCATGCGGGTCGCCTTCGAGCAGCGCCCGGTCCATAAACGCGCCCGGGTCGCCCTCATCGGCGTTGCACACTACGTATTTTTCTGGTCCCGGGGCACCGGCGACGAACCCCCATTTCTTCCCAGTGGGGAACCCGGCACCGCCGCGGCCCCGTAATCCCGAGGCGGCGATCGTCTCGGCCACCGCGGTTGGCGTCATCTCCGTTAACACTTTTCCCAGTGCGGCGTAACCGTCAGTCGCGATGTACTCTTCGATGTTCTCCGGGTCGATCAGCCCGCAGTTTTTCAGGACGACCTTTCGCTGCTTGGCGAAGAACGGCACCTGCTTGCGTTGCTCTGCAATCCGACGCGCTTCCGGTGTCGTCCACAGCAGCCGTTCCACCGGCCTGCCTTTGAGGAAGTGCTCCTCGACAATTTCCGCCGCGTCCTCCGGGGTCACGTGGATGTAGAATGCCCCGTCCGGATACACAAGCATCACCGGTCCGAGCTCACACGGTCCCATGCACCCGGTCTCGACGATGCGCACCTCATCGGACAGTCCGTGCGCCTCGATCTCTCTCGCAAGTGCATCCCGCACCGCAGCGCTGTGGGCGGACAGGCACGCCGCACCGGCACAGATAAGGACGTCAAGTCGCGTGCGCATTACTTACTCCCTCACTTCGATCACATGGTCTGTCACCGGGTTTCCGTTGACCAGGTGTTCAGACACAATGCGGCGGGCGAGCTCCGGAGTCACATGGCCGTAGACGACGGTGGGCTTGCCTTCGAGGTGCACTTCCACCACTGGCTCGGATGACGCCAGCCCGCGTTCGCCGCTCTGAGTAACGATTATGTCGGTCAATTCCCGTTTCCCGATCTCGTCGAGGAACGCGGCAAGGACGTCACGGGCGCCGGCGGCGATCCCGCTTGTTCCCATCCCCACAATTACCTTCACGCGTGCCTTTCCTGACCGCAGATTGAGCTCCTTAGCCGCTCGTTCTCTGATTTTGCGCAGTTGCTCAAGGTTCATCGTCTGTCCCCCTTAGCTTTTCCGACAAATAGTTCTGCAAAAACCTAATAACCTCCGGATGGGTTATCCGCACGCCGCCGAGGAGTTCCCGAATACGGTCGGTGGCGATGTCAAGCGCGCGTCCATCGCAGTGGTAATCGATGTGGAGGCACTTTCCGTCGCACATCACGAGCAAATCGAGGAATGTGGCGGCGAGATCCCCGAACGGCGGCAGATCGGGATGACCGCGGCGGAACGTAGCAGTGATGGTGGTCCCGCGCCCCGGAGCGCTCGTGATGGAAAAATTCCCATCGCATTCTTCCGCCGTTTCTTTAAGGAGCGGAATGCCAAGGCCGACCGCTCCCGGTGCCTTAGTGGAGAAAAACCCCGTATCGACCGCTTCCAGCATCGCAGGCGACATCCCACGCCCATCGTCGCTCACCCGCAGCATCATGCGATCGTCGTCACAGCGAATCTCAACCCCAATGCGGTGTGCATCAGCAGCGATTGCGTTTTGCACGAGGTCGAGAATGTGCATGTCCAACTCCTCGATCATTTCCGGTATATAGCGAGCGCGTCCCGGATCCTTTTCCTGTCTAGCTTCCCGTAGACTTCGTCATCGATCATCATCACCGGTGCCAACCCGCACGCGCCGACACAGCGCACGGCAGTGACGGTAAATAAGCCGTCGGTCGTCGTCCCGCCGATGTCGACCCCGAGTTCTTCGTGCAGCATTTGCACCACCCGTTCCGCCCCGTTCACGTGGCATGCTGTGCCCAAGCACACATGGATCACGTGCTTCCCTTGCGGTTCCGTGCGAAACGCGTGGTAGAACGTGACTACTCCGTGCACGGTGGAAAGCGGGACTTGAAGCCGATCTGCTACAAACTGCTCCACCATGGGTGGCAGGTAGCCAAATATCCCCTGCGCACGATGGAGGACCTCAATCAATGGCCCCGGTGTCCCGCGATATCGTGCGATCACCTGCGCCAGGTCGTTAAACTTGGGATTGTTAATCTGCACCGCGTTCATCTGTATTCCCCCCATCCGTGTCGGGACACAGTTGCCGATACACCCGTCCAGCAAGCTCGAACACCGGTTGTTGCCCGGAAAAAACAGCGATCCCGGCGGCGGACGCCTTGTCGATCACGTCCTGATGCGGGATGAGTCCCTTGCCGATCAAAATTGCCGGGATCCCCGTTACCTTTGCCACCGCAACGATGTTCACGTGGCGCTGAATCGTGATCCACAGGTCATCGGGCCGTGCGGAGGCAAGGACATCGGACAGCAAATCGCCGCAGTATCCGCCGGATACGTTGCGGTCAAGCGCTACTGCCGGGGTAAGTACCGCAAGGCCGAGTGCCGCCGCAAGCTTATCCAGCCGCATCGCTCCTCCGGTCGATCACGCAGCGGATCCATGTTCCCACGCCAAACCGCGAGTGAATCTCAAACCGATCGCACTGATTGCGCATATTGACCAACCCCATTCCCGCTCCGAATCCAAGCTCAAGCGCCCAATCCGGCGCGGTGGAATAACCCGGAGTGAGGGCGCGCTCCACATCCGCGATTCCCGGCCCCTCGTCCTCAACCTCAATTTCGACCGCTGGTGGTGCAATCGTCACCTGCACTGTTCCCCCTTGGTCCGCGTACAGGATCAGGTTCATCTCCCCTTCAAATACCGCGATCCCCGCACGGCGGGCAATCTCCTCGGGTAAACCCCGATTCTTCAACTCGGATTTTACCCGAGATGAGACGTCTCCGCCATGGGCAACGTCGCCGGCACGGACGCAGTACGTGAACGACTCCATCACCGCAGTTGGCACACCGGCCGGTTTTTGCACGGTTTTACCCCGCGCGCATAGAGGAGACCGCACGTCTCAAACATCGTCTTTTCCGTGAACACAAGCGGGATACCGAGACAGCGGGCGTACTCGATCAGTTCCGCTGACGGGCGTTTGCCGCGCACAAAGATGATCGCGATCACGTTGAGAATGTCGGCAACCTTGATCACCTGCGGGCTGATCGTGCCGGTGATCAGCGTGGTGCGCTCCTCGGTGAGGGCGAGCACATCGGACAGGAGGTCAGCGGCGTAAGCGCGGTCAATGATCACGTCATGGACGTCGGCCCCGTTAGCGATCTCGCCCACGAGCAGTTGCGCGACAGCAGTCAACTGCATCGGCGCGCCTCCCACGCTACCCGCGGGCGCACTTGAGCTCCCGCAGGACCGCTTCGGCCGCCTTGATCAACGGGTACGCAGTCGGCGGTGCGGTAAGCAGTGGGTGGGAACCGATTTGGGTGGTGAACAACGAGTTGACCGTCATCCGGTTTTCGATCGCCAGGCCAATGACGTTGATTAGCTCACCGATACTGCGGCCGCCGGCAACTTCACCGCCCAGCACCACCCCGGACTCGCGGGCGACGATCAGCTTCACGGTCTGGGGATGGGCATCGGCCAGTGTGCCCGGATGCTTATCCACGCCAGTAAAACTGCCGGTGACGATGTCAAATCCTTCGGTGGTGGCTACGGTTTCGGTCAACCCGGCCGCTCCAAACCCGGTGTCTCCGATCGCGGTGGAGAAGATGGCGATTGTGCCGCTGAACGTCTTCACCACCGACAGCCGATATAGGTTCGATCCGGCGACCCGCGCCTCTGAGGTAGCAGTGGATGCGAGCATGACGGCGCTCGGCTTACGGGTGACGAAGTCCCGCTTCTCCGCACAGTCGCCGACGGCGAAGATGGCGGGATTGCTGGTGCGCATGTACTCGTCGACACGGATGAACCCCATGTCGTTTAGCGGTAACCCGGCCTGTTCCGCGATCGCGGTATTGGGGCGGTATCCCATGGCAAGAATCACAGCATCGGCGTCGATCCGGGTACCATCTTGGAGCATCACGCCGGCGACTTTGCCGTCGCCGACAATTCCCTTCACCCCGACCCCGGTTCGCAGCTTGATCCCGCGGTCCTGTAACAGTTGTTCAGCTTGCGTCGAAATCTCCGGATCGAACGCGCGTTCAAGGATATGGGGGAGAATTTCGACGATTGTGACGTCCTTGCCTGCCTTGTGGAGCTCGTCGGACATTTCCACCCCGATGAACCCACCGCCGATTGTGACTACTGTATGGCACTCGGCCAGCGCCGCATTGAGACGATCGATCGCCTGCTTGTTCTTGGGGATGGTGAATACGTTATCCAAGTCAACCCCGGGCAGCCATTTTGGCACGTAGGGCACAGAACCGGTGGCGAGCACCAGTCGGTCGAACTCAATCGTCTCACCGGAATCAGTGCGGCACGTCTTCGTCTTCTGATCAATCGCGGTCACCTCAGCGATTTGTAAATCGATCCCCGCTTTAGCCAATACGCCATCCGAAATTACGTCTTTGTCCGTTCGTCCCAGCGATCCGAAAATATACGGGATCCCGCACGGGACAAGCGTCTGCTCATCGCGCCGTACAATGAGGAATTTCTTATCCGGGTAACACGTTCGCCCCACCATTGCCGCGACGAGTCCAGCGGCACTACCGCCGATAACGAGCACATCAGTTTTCATTTGCGTACCTCCTCAAATAAAGAAACGCGGCCGTTACCGCCGCGCGTCATATCCCAGTTCAACGTTCTTCTGTTCACGAATTCCTCCCTGAACATTATTATTACTTGAACACTCGTATTATACCGATAACAATACCTCCGTCACAACCGAATTTTCGGCAATGTCACTGTTGTCTACGCGTTGGGTTCGTTCAACAGCTGGTCGATGCCGCGCGCCGCTTGATGGCCGGTGGCGATCCCGGTGATCACGTCCGGCCCCTTGACGAAATCACCGCCGAAGAATAGCCACGGGATGCTGCTTTGATAGTACTCGTTCACCTTCACTCGCCGGCCGGTGAACTCGAGTTGCGATTTCAGCTCCTCGGGGAGGAGAGAGTCGTCCGCGCTCTGGCCGATCGCTTCCACCACCATTGTCCCGGGGAGGAACAGCCGGTCGGATTTATCCACCCGCGGGTTGAACCGGTGCTGGTCGTCAAATACGGATGTACATTGCACGGTGTGCAGGCCAGTGATTTTGTCGTCTACGATCTCGATCTCGGCCGGGGACCGGCCAGGGATGATCACGATCCCTTCCTCGCGCGCCTCAGCGATCTCCTCGGGATCGGCCGGCATGATGTCTTCGGTCTCGAGACAGGTCACAGTGATGTCCACCTTACCGTACTTCGCGGTTTGGAGCCGAGCGAGGCTGCGCGAGATGTCCATCGCCACGTTTCCGCCCCCGATCACCACGATCTTGTCCGTGATGGTAATCTCCTCCCCCCGAGTGATCGCGCGCAGCATGGTGATCGCCTGGAACACATCATGATGGTCGGTACCCGGGACACGCGTGCTCCGTCCCCCTTGCAGACCGATCCCGATGAATACCGCGTCGTAGTCGCGGTGGAGATCATCCAAAGTGACGTCCGTACCCACCCGGGTGTTGCACCGGATATCCACCCCCACTTTCTCGATGTAGGCGATGTCCTTGTCGAGTGCGGGGTAGGGAAGGCGATACTCCGGGATTCCGTACCGCATCATTCCCCCCGGTTTCTCCTTTTCCTCGAACACCGTCACTTTATACCCCATCAACGCCAGGTAGTACGCCGCCGCCAGTCCGGACGGGCCGGCGCCGACGATCGCCACTTTCTTGCCGGTCGGCTTGACGATCGGGGTGTTAATGATCCGTTCGTAGTCATCGAGCGGGATCTGATCCATGGCATACCGTTTCAACCACCGGATGGAAACCGGGTCGCCGCGGTGTGACATGGCGCACGCCTTCTCACAGTTGTGGGTGCAGACGCGGCCGCACACCTCGGGAAGGGGATTGGTCTTGTAGATGTCACGCGCCGCCTGGGGGTAGTCCTCGACCCAGATGTCGCGGATGTAGTCGGATACGTTCATGTGTGCCGGGCACGCCTCCTCGCACACCTCGCACTCGAAGCAGCGTGATGCCTCGGCGATTGCCTGCTTGCGCGTGAACCCCCGCACCATCTCCACGAACGATTTCGTCCGCTCCGCCGGCGGGACAACCTCCATTTCCTTGGCGTGCCCATCGAGATGAGCAAACGTGAACTCGAGCTCCGAGACATAGCCGGCATCATTCTTGCGGCGATGAGACAGGCTGGCGTTGAAGTCATCCGTATCCGCAGCGAACAGCTCCGGGGCCGATTTCTCGTCCCGGGGAACGGCGACGAAGCTGTCCGGGGCGACATCGTTATGAATGAAGTCCTGCGACAGGCGCAGGCTCCCGGTCGGGCACACGTCGACGCACAGTCCGCAGTACGTGCACCGCCCGTAGTTGATCTGCGGCCGCTTGTCGGTCGCGCCACGCTTGGGGTCGGCCTCGATCCCGGGCAGGTTTACCATCTCGATTGCGTCACACGGGCAAATGTCGGCGCAATTGCCGCACCCGATGCACTCTTCGAGGTCGTTTTTGTGGAACCCGCGGTAACGGGGCGAGATCTCCCGCTGCCGGTACGGGTACGCCACGGTGCGCGGCTTTCCGAACAGGTACTTCAGCGATATGAATGGCCCAAGAACGCTTCCCTTACTCATCACCCCTCCTTCACCGATCGATCTCCGGCACGGAGATATTCAGGCTTGACACCACGTGGGCAATATCCGGCACCGTCATTCCCCGCAGAAGCCGGGGGAGGACGACCAATCCGTGCGGGAGCGATGGCCCACGGTAGTTGATCCGTCGGATCCGGTTCGATCCGTCGGTGACCGCGTAGCCCCCGAGTTCCCCTCGTCCCGACTCGACCCGCACGTATGCCTCGTTGCGCGGGATGTTCCACTTGAACGGATTCGGGGTGCGGTTCCACGCCAGGCCGCCCGGCATCTTGTCCAGCACCTGACGGATGATGTGCACGCTCTGATGCATCTCCTCCCGCAGCACCATCGACCGGGCGTAGGAGTCGCCCTCGGTCCGGGTTGGGATTTCAAAGTCGAGGTCGGCGTACGCGGCGTACGGTTCATCACGGCGTACATCGCAGGCGAGCCCAGTGGCGCGCAGGTTGGCCCCGGTCATCCCGTCCCGCAGCGCTTCCTCCTGGGTGATCACCGCTACCCCATCTGTCCGTTTGCGGAACACGCGGTTGTTGAAGAATGCGACGTCGAAATCGTGCAGCGTATTCTCGAAGTCGACGAGGAACGCGCGCATCTTCTCCGCGAATCCATCGGGAAGATCGCGGCGCACCCCGCCGGGGAGGATATAGATGTGATACACGCGCGCTCCGGAGATCATCGAGAACAGATCGAGGATCTCGTCACGGGCGAGCATCGCCCAGTGGTTGATCGTGTAGAACCCCATCGCCCCGGCCATCCCGTTCAACCACAGGAGGTGACTGGACAGGCGCGCCATCTCCAGCACCAGCGTGCGGATGTAGTGGGCGCGGGGCGGAACCTCGATCCCGGCGAGTTCCTCGATCGCCATCGCGTAGATCTGCTCGTTGTGATCGGGATCCATCACGTTGATCCGGCATACGAACGGGAATCCCTGCAAAAATCCCACGTTCTCCAGCATCTTCTCAAACCCGCGGTGGAGGAACCCGAGGTGAATGCGGACGTCCTCGATCGTCTCCCCGGTCAGGGTGACCGTGATGTTGAAGTTCCCGGATACCCCGGCGTGCTGTGGTCCGAAGAACAGGCTGAGTTTATTGCTCATAATCGTACGTCCTC
>WFSM01000182.1 GCA_015485945.1 Candidatus Bipolaricaulota bacterium
GGTATCCTCCGCCAACGATCAGGGTCACTCCCGGCGGGATCCCCATCCCGGAGATCGCGGTGGCACCGGTGGGGAGCGCATGCGGCAGTGGAATAGTCACGCGCAGTTCGTCCGGCGACTGGAACTGGATCGCGTGCTCACGGGACAGCGGACGGTCGCTGGTGCCGGAAGCACGGGGAAGGATTGATCCATCAGCGACGAACGCGATCAGCCCCATCTCGTCAAGTTTGGTCCGGATGTGCTCCTGATTCTCCACGCAATGCACGAACGCAACCGCGTCAGCCTGGGGAAGATTGCGCCACCGCAGCGCCCGCGCCGCGATCTCCGGTACCTCATGACACAGGATCTCCTCCGCCGCATGGCTGAGGATACGACGCCCGGCCGCGGGCAGGCCGACGAACAGCCGCGCCTCGACCCAATCGGGAGTGATCTTGACCGCTGTCCGCTCCAGCACCTCCTGAGCACCGGTGTCAATCTCCACCGCGCCACTGTTGCCGGTACCGCGGCGTCCGGATACAACCGCGTGGATCGCCCGCTCCATCTGCCGTGCGATGTAATCGGCGAGCGCAATCCGGCGTACCCGCGGGTTATATAACTCCGGCGGCAGCGCGGCGATATCCATCGCGATCCGTATCCGCACCTTGGACGGGGCGGCAAACGGATCGCCTTGAACATGGTCGATGTAAAGCGTAAATGTGGGGAACCGGTACGCGCCCTCGATGTCCTTGTACGCCTTGTAGCCACGGCCGTCGATGCGGGCGAGCGTTCGCCGCAGATCAGTATCGTTCATACTCGCAATGATACACAATTGCCGTGAGCGCGCGCCGCTGATTGGCGGACTACCGTCACACGGATATACTGCAGCAACGGCCCCAAAAAGGAGGCATGACATGCGTGTGTTCGTCACCGGAGGCACGGGATTCATCGGATCCGGCGTTGTGCGCGCCTTGCTCGCGGCCGGGTACGAAGTGCGTGCTCTTGTCCGTCCGGGCGCGGATATGCGCAATCTCGCAGGGCTTGATATCGAAATCGCACCTGGGGATATCACTGTATCGGCATCACTAGACAAGGCAATCGCGGGGTGCGAAGCGGTAATTCATACCGCCGCGCTGTACTCGTTCTGGGTACGTGACCGCGGCCTCATCCATCACGTGAACGTAGATGGGACGAAGAACGTGATTGAAGCTGCGATGCGGACAGAGGTAAAGCGAATTGTGTACACAAGCTCAGTGGCAGCGCTCGCCGTTCCCACAGGACAAACGACGGTTACCGAGGACACGCCAATTGACCCACATGCCATCATCGGCGCTTACAAGCGCAGCAAGTACGACGCAGAACAACTGGCGCTGCGCTATGCCCACGATGGCGTCCCGGTGGTGATCGTCAATCCTACATTTCCGGTTGGGCCACGCGACATCAAGCCAACCCCGACCGGCCGCACAATCCTCGACTTCCTGAATCGGCGCATGCCGGCGTACGTAGAGACGGGAATGAACGTGGTCGCGGTGGAGGACGTGGCACAAGGGCACGTCATCGCGCTGGAAAAGGGCCGGGTGGGCGAGCGCTACATCCTCGGCGGCGTGAACATGAGGATGGCGGAACTGCTCCAGCTCCTGTCTGATATCACTGCCATCCCGGCGCCGCGCATGAAACTCCCGTATCACCCAGTTTTGGCACTTGCGTACTTGAACGCCGCGTGGTGCCGGATGACGGGCGCTACGCCGCGCATGACCCCGGACACGATCAGAATGTCACGTCACTACATGTACTACGATCCCAGCAAGGCAATCCGCGAGCTTGGACTGCCGCAGACACCGCCGCGCACGGCGCTGGAACGTGCGGTTGCGTGGTTTCGGGCCAACGGCTACGCGCGGCATCAATGACCATTGTGATTGCGGGGATCGGCGATGATGTATGAGATGAGGTCGTCAATCCGTGTGGTGGCGAGGCAAATTGAGGAATCGGCTGCGCCGTAGTACATCCACAGTTCGCCGTTACGCACGATTCCGCCGCATGGAAACACGACATTGGGGACGTCACCGGTACGCTCGTACGGCGCCTGCGGGCCGAGGATCCAGTGATGCGTGCGTGCCATCAAATGCTGTGGTTGTTCCAGATCCAGCAACGCCGCTCCCACGCGATAAATCGGGCCGCTCACCATATTCTTGATCCCGTGATAGATCAACAACCAACCGTGTTCGGTCTCGATCGGCGGCAGGCCGGTGCCCACTTTTGCCCCGTCCCACCACGGCCCAGACCGGATCGGGAGCACAACCTCGTTCTCTCCCCACCGCGTTAGGTCGGACGCGTAGGCGATCCAGATGTTTCCCTCATCACCGCGCGGACGATGAAGGATCGCATACTTTCCGTGTATCCGGCGCGGGAACACGGCGGCGTCTTTGTTGTTGGGCGGCAACACAACCCCCAGTCGATCCACGGTCCGAAAATCGGTCGTAGTGGCGATTGCCACCGCGGGACCGTATCCGGAAAATGCGGTGTATGCCAACACCCAGCGATCGAGATCATCTACTCGGGTAACGCGACAATCCTCCACTCCGTATATCTCATACGGCGATCCCTGATCCGGGTGCAGCAACGGTCGGTCCTCGATCCGCCATCCAGTCACCCCGTCCCGGCTACGAGCGACCGTGAGATGAGACCGGCCCGACCGGCTTTCGACACGGAGTAGCAGCAGAACTTCGTCCCCCAAATCAGCGGCACCGGCGTTAAACACGGCGTTTGCGGGGTACGGCAGCTCTGATACCTCAATGAGCGGGTTATGCTCACTCCGATGAAAAATATCTTCCATCTCCCCCTCCCGATGGGATAGCTGCGGTTGCGGAAGTATGTCCCGATCGATGTGGATAGTCAAGTCCGTTCTTCCTCTCAAATGGGAACGTTGTTCCGCTACCTGATTCTGCATTATCGGGCATTGTGGCCTCCACATACGAGGATTGCGACTAAGTCAGCGACGTTCGTGCCAGTGGGACCGGTATTAATGAGGACACCGGCCGCAGCGAGGGCGTGATACGCATCGTTACGCGTCAGCGCGTCCTGGGGGCTGATACCGTGGGCACGAATGCGATTGATTGTTTCTCCGTCAACAATTCCTCCGGCGGCATCGGTGGGGCCATCGCGCCCGTCGGTTCCCAGCGCAGCGATGATCACCTCCGGAAGTCCGGAAATTCCCAGCGCCGCTGCGAGGGCGAGCTCTTGGTTCCGCCCTCCCGTCCCATCCCCACGTACGGTTACTGTCGTTTCGCCAGCGGCGAGGATGAGGGCGGGGCGAGGGATTGGCCGGTTCTTGGCCACCACCTCGCGCGCTACCGCAGCCACCACCTTTCCCACCTCACGCGCCTCGCCCTCGAGGGTCGTGGTAAGAAGGAGGGTGTTGTAGCCAAGCCGTTTTCCCTCCTGTTGCGCCGCTTCCGCCGCGATCGTCCCGGAACCGGCGATCACGTAACTCACCCGATTAAATGCAGAATTGTCCGGCTTTGGGGTTTCAGGGATATCGCCGTCCGCTCCGGCCGCCAGGCGGCTCCGTACCGTTGCCGGCACCTTTTCCCATAACCGGTACCGCTTGAGGATCTCAATCCCGGCCGCAAACGTAGTCGGGTCGGGGACCGTCGGCCCGGATGCGATCATATCCACCGGATCGCCGGGTACATCGGAGAGGATAATGGCAATCACGCGAGCCGGAAACGCCCGTTGCGCCAGTTGTCCACCTTTAACTTGGGACAAGTGTTTGCGCACCGTGTTGATCTCCTGAATCCGCGCTCCGGAGAGGAGGAGGAGGCGGTTGGTCGCGCTAAGGTCGGGTAGGGTCACGGGCGGCGCTGGAAGCGTTAGCAGTGCTGAACCACCGCCGGAAATGAGAACGATCACAACATCGTCGGCATCGGCATCATCGACGAGAGCAGTAATCCGTCGCGCTGCATCGAGACAGCGCGTGTCCGGCACCGGGTGTCCGGCTTCCATCACCGCGACACGGCGCGTGCGTGCGGTATAGCCGTCAGCGGTCACCACCACCCCGGCCGTTATCCGATCACCAATGATTGTTTCCAGCGCCGCGGCCATTTGTGCTGTTGCCTTGCCAATTCCAACGACAATCACCCGGTTCACCCGCTCCAGGTCGATCCGCTCATCCCCGATGACAACAGCAGTGCCGTCACATCCAACGACCTGTGGAATGCACGTTGCCGGCGAGGCAGCCGTCAATCCGGCGGACAGAATGGTCATCATCTCCGTACGTGCTGTTATCGTCATTCAGGCGAGCATCCTCCGGTGGGCGGCGAACACTTTGAGCTGGTCCTGGATGTAGCGTTCTGCCTCCTCGTCCGTCATTTTCTCCGTCTCCCGCACCAGGCTCAAGAATCGTCCTTGCCACAGCACCCGCAGTGCATCGAGGATTTTTAAGTCGTCATCATGCGCAAACGCGTTGATCGCTCGGTACACTGACTGCACCCACAACTCAAGCGGGAATGAGAACTCGGCAAGCGGGAGGGCGTACACCTGATCGAGTTTCGGCACAAGCTCCGCCAGGAACGTGGCCTTCCCCCGTACGAACTCGTCGTACTTGGCGCGGAATTGGGTGTACACTCCTTCCTTAGCCACCGTCAGAGGCGCAGGATGGATGGCGGGAAGATCTCCACGTCGCGGAACCGGGCGGATCCCGTCAACTTTGCTAATGTAATCGTGGTAGTGCACGATCAGCCGGAACAACATGCCCACCACTTGGTAGAACATCGGAACGAGGAGTGTCTCCGGGTCTGCGTACTGTTTAGTCGATTCGTGTTCCTTGACCCCAAGTACCGCCTCCACAATGTCCATTCTAACCTCCTCCTCGGACTCTAACCCTCTCTAAGGCCAATGTCCAAATTCAGGGGTCCACTACAGCTTCCGCAACGGATTCTATTTCCGGAAGCACCAGCTCATCGGCGTGACTATTCGACGGTCAAAGGAACACTGATCGCAGACCCGGAAGGATATCTTCGGTATCTCAGAACTGGGCAGCGTTAGCTTGTCCAACTCCACAGCGGTACTCATTGTTGGAGATAGCTAGGAGCCGGGAAAGGAAGGAAGAAACACCACTGCGGGTAGATCACCGGGGCACAATCAAGCGACCCAAGAGATTTTCCAAGATCATAGGGGCAAAGGATATGCTTTTCGCCTCATATAATATCCTGGATACGGCGCCCTTGGTTGATGGCTGCGCGGTGCACCGCTCGGCTGCTGCGCAAGACAGGGCAATGTGATTAGCACTGCGAACTCCATGAACCCAACGAACTCAACGGACATTGCCAACTGGTTGCCGTAACATTTCACGCCCGTGGTATAATCACTTGGGGATGATAGACATACACAAGTCACGCGGAGATGTAGGATCTACCGTGGAAGAATTCGAAGCCCCATAGACACGCGCGCTCTCACTTGTGATCGCTTCCAGATTCAAGCAAGGAGACCAGGGGCACAAGCATCGTTCTTGGGGAGGGACGAAATGCGTTTAGGTAAAGCAGACGTTAAAGTGACGGAGCTTCTGGAAAAAGTACGGCAAGATCGGGACGTGCTTGCCGTTATCCTATTTGGCAGTTCCGCCCGTGGTGACGATGGGCCAGGTTCTGATGTGGATATCTGCCTTGTGCTTCAACCGAGTGATTACAGCGATTTGGAGTTATCGCACAAGAAACTGGAATACCTAGGACTTTTTGGCGCATCGAGCTTAGATATACATGTTTATCAACAACTTCCACTTTACATCAGGAAGAGAATCCTGAAAGAGGGGGAAGTTCTCTTCTGTAGTGACGAGAAAGCGCTGTATGAGATTGCCTTCCGCACCATCCAGGATTTCGAGGATTTCAGACGCATCTACGACGGCTATTTAGGGGAGGTAGCCCGTGGCTAACCTCGATAGCGAACGGGTATTGGCTAAGGTAGATCAGCTTGATGCCTACATTGCTGAGCTGAAGGGGATTGCTCCCGAAAGCTTTGAGGAATACCAGCGGGTGGAGAAGAAGAGAGCCTGCGAACGGCTTCTCCAGGTCTCTGTTGAAGTAGTGATAGACATCTGCAACCTACTGGTTTCTGGACTGCGCCTTGGATTACCGGCTGAAGAGGAGGACCTATTTAGGAAGTTGGTCACAGCCGGTGTGATTACCGAGGCCATGGGTGATAGATTGCGGGAAATGAGAGGATTCCGGAACATCTTAGTGCATGAGTACGCCCAAGTAGATGACAGGCTGGTCTACGAAGCAGTAAAGACGAAATTGGAGGATTTTGCCTTATTTAGGCGAGAGGTACTGGCGTACTTGAGGCAATAGTCATCAGATTTGGCGCTGCGCAATCAGTAATGCGTGACGAGGAACATGAACTACGTACTGAAGACGCGCAATGCTCTTGAAACTTCGAAGGCTATATGTTTACTGATTTTCGACTGGCATCTCCAAACGAGTTTTGAGCCCAACAAACTCCTGCCCCGTGGGAGCCTATTCCTATGGGGCAGTAAACAACCCCGCAGCAAGCTACGGGGCATTAGAGGTCTAACCGAAGTTGATCCTTATGTTGAAGGTTGAAGTATCGCCCTGTCGCCACACGGACACAGGAAACCAACGTCGCACACAAGGCTTGCCCCGTGAAACCTTCTTTCATGGGGTGAACGCTACGGAAGCTGCTGTTTCCCGTAACGTTGGGCTTCATGCCCGACGGCATCTTGTGGTGTCGGGTCTTGCTTGCCCGGTGGAGGCCTACTCTACCGGGGTGCCCGACGCTCTCTGGCGTAGGTTTCATGCAATCCGAACAAACAACAAACCGATTCGTCGGTGGCGAATCTCCGCTTCCCTCCCCGCGACAAGCTGTGGTGTATCCAGCGGAGGGATTTTATGAACTTAACAAACCCTGCCGCCCCGGTATTGCAGATCGACGGCCGGGAGTTATTCCTACAATGGTCAAAAGAAGGAAGAGGGTAGAGACCGATGACTCTGTAGTGGACCCTTGAATTTGGACACTGGCCTTAGAGAGGGTTAGAGTCCGAAGAGGAGGTTAGAATGGACAAGCGGCGCAAGTTTACCCCGCAGTTCAAGGCCAAAGTGGTTATGGAGCTACTTTCGGGTACCAAGACCCCGGCCCAGGTCTGCCGCGAGTACGGACTCCGGGATTCGCTGGTTTACAAGTGGCGGGGGGAGTTTCTGGAACGGGCCTACACTGTGTTTGCGGACAAAGGTAACTCCCAAGGTGAGTACGAGACTCGAATCGCTGAACTGGAACGGATGGTAGGCAGGATCACTGTGGAGCTTGCCGCCACAAAAAAGCGTGGCAGCTTGTGGGCTTTCCGGGGAAAGGAAGCGGGAGGTCGCCCACATGTTGACCGACCAGGGGTATCCGGTGAACGTAGCCTGCCGTGCGGTAGGACTTCCCCGGAGCA
>WFSM01000183.1 GCA_015485945.1 Candidatus Bipolaricaulota bacterium
CGCGTCGCGGAGCAGACGACAGGAGCGGTAGTCGCCGACGTGCGTCGGGTCGGGCAGATCGAACGTCGCTGGTTCCACCAGCTCAAGCGCGGTGTGGATCCCGGCGATCTCAACGTCGCTCCCCCCGAGAGGACGAAGGATGAGGAGCTCGTCCGTGGACTCGGGGAGGACCACCCATTCCCGTCCCCGCGCTCGGACGAGGGAGCCGACGGAGTAGCTCATTTCTCACCTCCGAAGACACTGGGATATTCCTGGACGATGGACTCCCAATCGTCCTTGTAGCCGAACCTGATCACCGTCCAGCCCAGGTCCTCCATGCATTCCTCCTGCTCACGATCGCGGCCGGCGCGCTCCGGGTAGTCGTGCGGTGGGCCATCGACGTAGATGGCGACGTTTTGGTCATCATACACGAAGTCGGGGCGTGTTCGGCATGAGGTAACGAGGCTCTGAGCACGGGACGGCAGCCTAAGGTTGCGGGTTTCGAGGAACCGGAGCCACTCACGCTCCAATTCGGAATCGGCCATACCCAGCAACCGGTTTAGTTGTTCCTCACGCGGGATCGGCCCGGGAGATGCTTCCACACGGGCGGTTGCTAACCGGAGGAAGAATTCTCTGATCGAGTGGCGGTCGAGGTATTCGTGATCCCGCTGGTTTGTGTAGCTCAAAAGGCAGTCGTAGCATGCCGTTTCACAGTCCTCATGGGCTCCGGGGGCGCGATGGAGGTCTTCGCCCGTGTCGGGATCGAAGTGGCATATGTCGAGTGCCATGCGGGCTACCCGCCGTAGCTCGTGTGCATCGAGGAGGCGGCGCAATACCCCGAGCCCCCCTTCCGTGGCCTCGTAGAACAGGATCGAACGGCGGTGGTCACGATCGGGGAGCGGCTCAGCGGCGAGTTCCCGGTCCTCCAATTCGTAGGTCCTTTGGATGGCCGACTTCAGCGCTGCCTGAAGGGAGGCCATCGCGGGTAGATTTAAGTGCACAGCCGGGCTGAAGATGAGGCAGTTCTTCGTATCCTCAACGTAGGGGATAACGCGCTCGGTCCGGGGCCCCAGAGGATTGTCATCATCGCTTTCTTCATCCTGTCTCCGCTCCCAGTATCCTCGTTCTATGTCAAGCCTGAACCCGATCTTTCCGGATCTACGCGAACGCTTCCACCCGAAGTTGATCCGCCAGATAGTGGCTGCTTGTCCCTGATGGATCACCGCGAGGGGGGCTCCGTTGTCAGCATGCACCTCCGCCCTGCGGTACGAGGGCCTTCCTGCACGGGTGGCGAATCTGATGACCGTACGCACATCGTAGCCCTGGCGGAGGCGCTCCTCTTCATCACAGGTGATCCGCTCTCGCCTCCGGGTGATGACGTTTCGCAGCCGGAACAGGCGCCTGGTGGGCGGAGGGAGATCAGCGCCGCACATCTCACACTTGTCCGGTCCCTCTCCGTCAGGGCACGGATGGAGATAACCGCACATCTCGCAGATTTTTGCTGCACCCGTCTGAATATCCTCCTCGGCTTGGGCAGGGAGCATGACTTGGTGAATCTCGTATTGGGATCCCTCGTGGTATACGATCGCCCGAGGAGCGAACTCGGTGATCGCCAAGAACCGGGGGCGGGAGAGGAATTCTTCGTCTCCCGACCGGAGCACCCGTCCTGGGATATAGGCGGACAAGGGGAGGCGGGGGAAGTTGTAGCCGGGGAGGAACCCCTCGCTGGCGAAGTAGCGATAGCTGTAGAAGTCGGACCTCATGACGTTCCCCGGCTCAGTAAGGAGCTGAAGTTGTGTCTCGGCGTCCCGGCGGAGCCGCGCCGCCCTTTTTCTGTCCTCAACAGGCCGGGACACGTCCCGCACGATAAGTCCCTGCCGGGCTGCCTGCTGATATGCGGAACGGTAGAGGTCGCGCCAGCGTTGACATGCAGCGTCGAACCGGAGTGGAATCTGGGCGAGGACTTCGTCAAGCCAGCCGTCGTGGTACCAATCGGCGTCCGCAAGTGCGTCCTCCAGGGTCGCCAGGATGGCCTGGGCACGTGCCTTGGCCCGCTCCTTCGGGCCAGGTTCATGGAGCACGTCCTCCAACTGGCGGTTGAAAGTGAGGCGCGGCGGATCCCCGTTCATGTCAAGAATATCGGTCAGTGTCGTCCCGAGGCTGAAGCCCGTCTCGGAAAGCCAGATTGCATGGATATGAGCGCGGAGGAGATCTTCGTTGGTGAGATCGACCCTGGGTGGAGCGACTGCACCCGTCACCATCCGGTCGGGATGGCGGAAGAAATAGCGGTCGTGGGGACTCCCACCGGAGCAATAGGTAAACACAAGCGCCGGTTGCCCGCTTCTCCCGGCGCGACCACTGCGCTGGGCGTAGTTAGCTGGAGTGGGGGGGACATTGCGCATGTTCACCATGTTGAGTTGAGCGATATCGATCCCTAGTTCCATTGTTGGCGAACAGAAGAGGATAGGTAGCTTTCCGGTGCGGAACTCTTCCTCGCGTTGGCGACGCACTTCGTTCGGTACCTGCGCCGTGTGTTCCCGAGCCCGGATTCCGCGCGTGTGCGGAGCTACCTCCTTGTAGTAGTTGAGGAAAAACTCGTTCGGCCCGGCAGCGTCCCGCGATGCGGTCGGCTGGCGGAGCAAGTCAGGCGCGATCGAACGCCCATCTCCCGGGCACCAGCGCATCGCTGCGGCACTGAGCTGGAAGCCAGGATCATCCTCACTGGTCCCATCAGCCTGGACGATGATCCCATATCTGCGGAGAGATTCCAGAAGATCTCTGATAATCTTTTCCGTATCATCAAGCGAGAGCTTATCGCTATAGCGGGAGAGGGACCGCCGCAGGTAACGGCCGAATCTGCTTCGAGCAGAAAGATATACATTGCCTCCTCGATCACCTTTTTTTCGGGATCTAGGAAAGGCTATGGAAGCATTGGTCAAGCTCTTGAGGGTCTCGTTTTCGTCGAATCCCCACGGTGGATCCAGATGCTGGTGGCTGCGCTTAAGGAGTCGCTCTTGATAGGATCGGTCGAGATAGTCCACACGGATCGCCAATTCCCGGCGGATGTGATCCAATAGCGTGTGACATATCTCCTCCCGGGTTTCCGGGTCTGCCGCCGCGAGAGCCGGATGTACTGTTTCCCAAATCCGTTTATCACGAACAAGCTCCGCCAGATCGGGATAGTCGATCTTGAGAAGAGCAACTTGCTCCAGATTGGGGGCGAGCACCCGCCAGCCGCGGCGGAGGTCGCGATACAGCCTGTAGGCAAGTACCTCGCGCATTGCAGCGTCCGTCTGGGCCATTGCAGGGCCCAATACCCCGGGATCATGAGCGTATTCCTCGAATGGGAAGCCAAGCTGCTCGAAGACCTTCTGCGGAAGTTCATCATGGGTGATCCCCCCGGGCCCCGCCGCCTTCACCGCCTGGTATAGAGCTGATCGGAGCAATCCCACCTCGACGAAATCGTTGAAGTGGCCCGCTTGCAGCGAGGCGTCCTGGCGGTTGTCGGTGAAGCTGAGGAGCTTACGAAACTCCGGCTGGTATGTCTCTTCTTCCATGTGGCGGATGGCCGCCAAAGTCAGGATGGTTGTAGCGGTGCTTCGACCTTCGGTGCCGAGGATGCTCAACTTGGCGAAGTCAGTCCGATGACTGCTGAAGTCATAGGAAACGCCACAGGTGAGGCAGAAATGGAACGGTGCCGGGATGAACGTCCAAGGGGCACCGTCCGTGCGCTCAACCCCATCTTTTCCCACCCGTACCGGTTTGGGAAGTACCTTCCGACGGTCCTTACGCACTCGTCCTTGATGATCGAGCCAATCGTCCGGCAGACGATCGAGGATCGCTCCCTCGTCCTCCGGCCAGGGATCATCGGAGTTGTGGTACAGGAAACCCGCTTCTTCTCCTTCCTCGCCTTTCAATTCGCGGAGGTCACGCGGGCGGTAGGTAATACGGCCGTCATCGCCGGTGACTCGCCAGACGGAGTAATAGGCTTGTCCGCATTCGCGACAGAAAACAAGCGGCAGAAGGATCCGATTCCGATCTCCGGGCACGTACTTCTGCCCGCGGATGGTGACGTAGCGATTGGAGTCGGTTTCTGAATCTAATGAGGCGTATACGGTATCCCCCCGACTGATGAATTGGTGAAGGCGGAACGCAAACGCGGGTTCCTTGTCATCGGGTTTGATGCACCTGTTTCCTGCGACCAATGTGGCTTCAATAGCCTCATGGCACTGGTTCTCGTCGATGCCCGTCAGGCGGCTGAGCTCCTTGCTCGCCCCTCGTTCTCCAGTGATGCTGCGCGGGGTTTGGCGGATCAACTCCCCGGTTCCGGGATCACGGGTCACCCCAAACGTTGACTCAACCCACGATACTAACGGGTCATTGCGGAACTCCTTAAACTCAATCGACGACGGGAATTTCGGATTTTCAATGCGGCGACGCAAGCGATCCAAATGCTCAGGATCATCAACGGAGTGCTCATCGGAGATACGTTCTAAGCTCTCGCCGATCACGTGTTCCGGCTTGATCACGGTTCCAAAAATCTCGGAGGCTGCCCGTGCCACTTGATGTGCCGTTTCACGGCGATCCCGCCCCACAGATAATGTCGCGGAGGTGCCGACATACTGCAGGTGAGGAGCTGAGAATGCTTCCCGTGCCCGGCGCATCAGCATCGCAACATCCGCTCCTTGTCGACCGCGGTACGTGTGAAGCTCATCTAATACGAGAAAACGGAGCCCCTGAGCAGCGCGCACTAACGCTCGATCCTCATGCCGTGTGAGGATGAGCTCCAACATGACGTAGTTTGTCAATAGAATATCCGGGGGGGTTTCTTTGACAGCTTCTTTTTGCTCTTCTGACTCTTGGCCGGTGTAACGAGCGAATGTTACCGGGC
The DNA here is from genome assembly GCA_015485945.1 of Candidatus Bipolaricaulota bacterium. Lineage (GTDB taxonomy): Bacteria > Bipolaricaulota > Bipolaricaulia > UBA7950 > UBA9294 > S016-54. The sequence goes on from WFSM01000183.1 coordinate 4,871, forward strand.
TTGCTCCATCGGGGAAGCCGTAGTCAAGAAATTTGCTGAGCTCCTGCCATTGGCTGTTCACGAGCGCGTTCATCGGATAGACGATAATCGCTTGGATTCCGTTTCCGCTCCCGTGTTGGAGAACATGGTTGACAATAGGGATTATGTAGGCGAGGCTTTTGCCGGAGCCTGTACCGGTGGTAAGCACGTAGCTCGCTCCTGTGAGGGCTAATTCCACCGCAGAGGACTGGTGTTTGTAGAGCCGGATAGGTTTGCCTAAGTCGGCGATGCCTCCTTTTATACAAAAGATACGCTTACATAAAGGATGAAGGAGCCCGCTCTCCGTGAGCTCATCGATTGACTCCCCTTTGACAAAGGAGGGATTTAGTTGGACAAGCGGATCGGGCCAGAGAGCCTCTTGTTCAAGCTCTTGTTTGACATATTGTTCAATTCGAGGATCTCTGATCCTAACGTAACTGCTAACAAAAGATGCATAATCATCAATCAGCCCGTCACGAAGGCCGAATACGTTCATAGCGCCCCCAAACTTACCGCCCATGCTCTATTTTTAGTTATCACTCTATTCCCCGTGATTGCTCCGCTAGTATACAGGATTATCCCCCATAGTGTGAACCGCAGTTTGTACAATGGCATGTCACACAACCATAAACAATGGGGGACAACTAGCTTCCTATCGTCTTTTGCGGGTTCCCGCTTTCTGTCGGGATTAAATACCAAAGCGACTTGACATATCACCAGTGTATTATTAAACTAGTACACTATGACGGCACAGATCGCGTGGGAATTGGACATGGCTGCCGGGCCGATTTATCTCCAAATCGCCCGGCACGTGCGGC
>WFSM01000184.1 GCA_015485945.1 Candidatus Bipolaricaulota bacterium
CTTTCGCAAACGACAAACATTGATCTCTCTAGCGGGGCAGCCCTGTCCGAGAGCAACAATGTGGCTATACGGTTCAATGCTAAAAATTCCCTGCACTCTATGCGGTTTACCTTAACAAACACTGCTGACACATTTAGCCTATCAGCCGCCAGTGATATCAAGCTTTTGGATGACTTAACGCTCAGCCTTTCCAGCACAATCGGCTGGAACAGAAAAGATGCCAGTCCAGCCACGTTCCAATGGGGAGCAACGTTCACGTGGCGGTTCGAGCTGCCAGTTCCGTTCCTCCCGACCAAGGGGCGAATCACCGGTCGCGTATTTATCGACATCGACGGAAACGGCCACTATAACCCCGGAGATCAACCAGCACCGGGAACGATTGTGACCACCCGCCTCACCGAGGTATCCACTGATGCAAGCGGCTATTTCCGATTCCCGCCGTGCGCACCAGGGATGTACACCCTCAACATCAGCCACCTTCCAGCCGGGGCAGCCCTCCCAGCCAGCCCACTGAAAATTAAGGTTAGGCCTGGTGTCACTGAGCAAATAGATATTCCCCTTACTCCCGTCGCGCATCTAGATGGCATCCTATTCAACGATACCAACAAAAATGGGACCTATGATCCAGGTGAAGGTGGGTTTGCCCAGGTGCGTATCGTCCTTGCGGGAAAATCAGGGACCACTGATGCCCACACTGAACCCACCGGAAAGTTCACGTTCACTGACCTCATACCGGGCAAATACACGGTGTCCGTCGACGAAACAACCCTTCCTACGCGGTTCGCGTTTACCACCCCCAAGGAGATTTCCGTGACGATCACCCCGCAAACCACGCCACACGTAGCGTTCGGAGGCTACATCAAACCGAAACAGGTAATAATCACATTCCAACCACCGACCGCTGATTTCACCTATACTCCGCAGAATCCTAAGGCCGGCGAGAAAGTAACATTCGATGCCTCCAGTTCATTCGACTTTGACGGGAAGATCGTCTCCTACAGTTGGGACTTCAACGGGGACGGAAAACCAGACGCCGCTGGGGTGAAAACGACGTATACCTTTACCAAGCCAGGAAGCTACAACGTCACGCTGACCGTTACCGACAATGACGGGAACACTGATTCCCTTACAAACACAATCAAGGTCAAGTGAACGACTTCTCCACTTATGGCCGTGTGAGCGCACGGGTGTACTCCTGGCTGATCGATCCCCTCCTCTCCTCCTTGCGGCGTGAGATCACCGCAACATGCCTAGCACACGGGGTAACCGACGTCATCGACATCGCTTGTGCCACTGGAGAGCAATGCCGGGACCTACAGCGGGCGGGGATTGTGGCGACGGGGATCGACTTATCAGGAGCGATGATCGAACGGGCGCGAAAGATCGGCCCGCCGGAAATCCGCTACGTCCAAGGATCAGCTCTCTCATTGCCGTTTCCCACGGAGAGCTTCACCGGCGCGATTCTCAGCCTATGCCTGCACGAGCATCCTGCACACGAACGAGAGCGGATGATCTCCGAGGCAGTGCGCGTGGTGCGCCCAGGTGGAGCAGTGATCGCCGCTGAATACTCCCCGCCGGGACGGATAAACCGCACCTGGGTCCTCATCCAAGTAATTGAGCGCTTGGCCGGGCACGAGCACTTCTACAACTTCCGCAAGTTTATCCAGGCCGGTGGGATCGAATCCGTAGTCCGCTACTTGCCTCCTGTTACAGAACAGCGTTCCCTATTCCAACGAACGGTAAAGATCATCGTAGCAAAAAAGGGTTAACCCATCCCTTGACAAATGCCGAATTTTGTGCTCGGATTTACTTGACAATTTGCGGTTGCCCACTGTAAGATACAGCGAGTCAGAGGGAAGGACAGCGAACAAGAACAATTTAATAATCGGAGGAATTGGATGCTCGTATTCTTGGCAACATCGCTCGTCGCTTATGTCCTCTATCTTATTCTGACTATGTTCACTGGATCAGTCGGACTATGGAGCACCGGGGAATTGATCGCCGGTGCTGTTTTATCCTTAATTGCCGGTGCAATCGCGTACCGCGTGGCCTTTGAAAAGGAACGCAAAGGAGAGAAGAACAGCCTGCGCGTGCTCAATCCTCTCCGGTTCATCCTGTTTCTCGGGTATCTCGTGGGGCCGTTCTTCATTGCGATGGCCCGGGCGAACATCGACGTGGCGTACCGGGTGATTACCGGAAAGATCCGTCCAGGGATCGTCAAGATATCTCCCAATTTAAAGACCGATTTAGGAATTACTTTGCTCGCCAACTCGATCACCCTCACCCCGGGGACCCTGTCCGTGGATGTGGACGAGGAGAACGGTGACTTGTACGTGCACTGGATCAACGTCAAAAATCCCGAACCATCCCCGGAAGAAGTGTGTGGCTCGTTCCCATACTGGGCAAGGAGAATCGCGGAATGATTGTTGACCCAATTACGTTTTTCATTGTGGCCGCGTGTTTCCTCCTGTTCGCGATCTTTAGCATGGTGCGCCTCGGGCTCGGCCCCACGGCCGGGGACCGCATCGTTGCCCTGGACACAATCAACACCCTTGTTGTCGCCGGAATGGTTGTGCTCGCCGCTGCTTACAACGAGGTGATCTTCGTTGATATCGCGATCATTTACGCTCTGCTCTCGTTTGTTGGAACCCTGTACGTGGCGCGCTACCTGGAGGGAGGGCTATGAACATCCTAATCTATGTGCTGTTCGGGATTGGCCTCACGTTCAACGGCCTGGGCTCGTTTGCTCTCCTTAGATTTCCTGACGTGTACACTCGTCTGCACGGGGCGACTAAATGCACCACGTTCGGATCGATCTTCACCACCGCCGCGGTGATTGCATACGGGTTCGCGCGGGGTGGGGGAGCGTATCATACGTTGGCTATTCACGCAATTATTGCCCTGATTGCTCTGCTTCTTACCAACCCGACTGGTGCACACGCCATCGCCCGCGCCGCGTACCGCAGTGGAGTGAAGCCGAAGTACGCGGTGGTAGACAAGCTAGAGGAGAAGAAATGATCGTACAGGCAATCATCCAAGTATTCATCCTCGTGTTGATCCTGGCGGGTGGGATTCTTGCCGTGTGGCTGCGCGACTTGCTAGCAGCGGTGATCGCTCTTGCCGGAGCGAGCCTGCTCGTCTCGCTCGAGTTCTACATTTTACAGGCACCGGATGTGGCAATCGCCGAGGCCGGGATCGGAGCAGCGCTCACTACCGCGATCTACGTGATTGCCCTGCGCCGCACCCACCGAAAGGAGAAAGAATGAAAAAGGCGCTCGTGTTCTCCATGTTCCTGTTCGCCGCTGCATTCCTCCTCCTTGCCGCTGCGCAGATGCGGCCATTCGGCGCCCCGATCAATCCACAGATGGACGACTACTTCATCGGCCATGCTCAAGCTGAGGCATCGGCGAATAACGTCGTGACGTCGATCGTGTTCGACTACCGTGGGTTTGACACTTTAGGTGAGGCAACGGTGCTATTTTCCGCCGTTGTCGGGGTCGTCGCTTTGTTCCGCAAGCTGAGAAAGGATGAGCGATGAACGGTGAAATGTCGGTGATCGTCCGCACGATCACGCGGTTTGTGTACGGACTGACAATCATCTTCGGGTTCTACGTGATCATGCACGGACATCTTACCCCGGGTGGTGGATTCCAAGGAGGATCGGTTGTTGCCACCGCGTTCGCCCTTCTCCTCGTCGCGTTCGGCGCTGCCGGAATCAAGGGAAAACTGAACGTGCACCTCCTCCAGAGCCTGGAGGAAGTGGGGGC
>WFSM01000185.1 GCA_015485945.1 Candidatus Bipolaricaulota bacterium
AAGAATCGGTTATTTATGTTCACTTTTCTTGTACACCACTGTTATTCACGCTTCTCGACACCTCGCTTCCATTCCTACATATTCACACAAAAGAATACCGCGATAGATGCTGTTGGTCAAATACACCATTGTCCCCAATATAACTGTGAACGATGGCGCTTACATCAGTGGCAATCTGTTCGTTTCGATTGACGCTGCAATGTGTTCCCAATGCAATCCCGTTACGGGCACCTAATGTACCCCTGCGCCCACAGGCAACCGCCGCAGGATGGGGCTGGGTTGCCGTAGCAATCCTCACCGTTCTCCTGGGCAAGGGGGTAGCTGTCGCGGAATAGGCAACCCATGGGCAATCGCGCGGTGCCTCTCAGGGCTCGTTGGGACATTCTTCCTCGGCTGATCCCGCTCGTGATGGGTTACGGCAGTAACGGCACAGCAGGGCCGTTCCGCACGCTTCCCTTTTCCCCCTCAACTTTTGCTGAGGCACACCGCGACCGTTCCTGGGCGGCCCGCCACGGCGACCGGCGAATCAGTCCGATTTCATCGAGAAGCGCAGTGTCAGCAGCAACGGTACCTTTGTCGGCAAATACAGCTAGGCGTTTGTCTTGTCCTAGAACCAGGAATTTCTCCGCTACGTAGCCGGCGAAGTCGAGGTCCTGCGTGGCCACGACCAGCGTTTTCCCGTCCTCCCGCAGCGAGATAATCAAATCTATGAGCCTATCGGCGGTCTTTGGATCGAGGTTTGCCGTCGGCTCGTCGAGGAGGTAGACAGCGGGATCGATAGCGAAGACTGAGCCAATGGCGACTTTCCTTTTTTCTCCTCCGCTCAACGAATACGGGTAACGGTTCAATAACGCGGTGATCCCCAAAATGTCCGCGGTTTTGTTGACCCGAGCGCGAATTTCTTCCGCATCCAATCCCAGTTGCCGCGGGCCAAACGCGAGCTCGTCTGCTACCGTAGGAGAGAATAGCTGGGCGTCGACGTCTTGAAATGTCAGGCCGACATTCGTACGAAACAGCTTGTTGAACGAGCGATCGGCCAACCTCCGCTCGGAGATCAATTCACCGAACGCGTAGAATTCCCCTGCGGTCGGGTAATACAGCCCATCGAGGATCTTGAGCAACGTTGTCTTCCCCGAGCCGTTCGGCCCCAGGAGCGCAACCGCATCCCCCGCAGCTATCGGAACCGTGACGTCGGTGAGGCCGGATATGCCGCCCTCGTAGCAGTAGCTGACATGTCGGAGGTCGAATATCACCCCTTCCATATCAACGCCCCCACCAACGCGAATGTCAGTGTGATCCACCCGTAGTCGATGGACCGCAGAGGACGCCCGTCGGCCAGCTTAACCTGACCATCGAACCCACGGGCAATCATGGCGAGATACACGTCCTCAGCCAATTTTAGCGATCGAATCAGTATGATCCCGGCCGTCCGCGCCAGAAAGCGTACGTTATCGCGCCACGGCAGCGCACCGATCACCCGCGACTTGCGCACAAGGAGGAACTCCCGGAGCAACCGTACCAGCACGAAGATGTAGCGATAGCACATGGTGAGCACGCTGATAACGAACGCCGGCACCCGCAGTGCCCGCATCGCACCGAGTAATCGGTACCACTTGGTGGTGAGGACAAGCAGGGTGGAGATAGATACCGCCGTTGCCACCCGCGCGATGAGAAACGCCGCGCCCCATGCTCCTTGATAGGTGATCGTCAGCCCGCCGATGCCTGTCAGTCTGTCGCCCGGAGTGAGAAACAGGGCAGGCACGGCGATGGCGGCGGTAAATACCGGGACAAACAGCCACACTCGCCGCAGAAAGAGGACTAAACTTATCCGAGACGCCACCGCAAGGATGAGCGATTCCCCGTATACGCCGACGATCACCCAAAAGTCATGGGTGAGCAGTGAGACCGCAAGCAGAGCAAGCAGTCCCACCAACTTCGCGCGGGGGTCGATCGCCTGAAGCAGGCCGGATTTGTCCGCGATCGCTTCCGCCGCAAGGGTGCGTTCTATCCATGCGGTTCCTTCGCGGAGATTTTTATCCACAAAGCTATTTACGGACAATGAGCCTCCCGATGCCGAGGACCAACAGGACGATCACCACTGCTCCTACAACCGCTGAAATGTAGTAGCCGATTGCCTGACCAGCGAAGTTCCCTCCCAATCCCGGCAGGGAATAATCGGGCAGAACCGGGGTGTGATTTATACCCGCAAGCCGTGCGAGGCCCTGGGGGATATATCCCAGCAGCCCCTTGATCTCGTCCGTCCCCCACTCGCCCCACGCGGTGCCACCGGCGAGGAGACCCAACGGGGTAAGCCCGATTAATATCGCCAACAGAATCCACACTTTTCGGTACCGCTTCACCCTTCGCTCCGTTCGTACGGGTTCAACTTGAACACCTCGGGATGATACTTGCCGAGAAAGGCCACGACTCCCCCGGTAATCACGGCTTCGACCGGTCCCGCGATGAGCGAATGCGCAAACAGCATTGCCGGGATTGTCTGGGTGAGCCCGTAGGGGCAATACAGCGGGGCACCAGTTGCGGTATGGAACAGATACGGCTGAATCCCGAACTCTATCGCGGCTACCAACGCTGCCATGTTGATCCCGACATAAGCGCCGATCGCCGCTCCAATCCACCGCCGTCGCGCACCAAGCTGAGACCTCCAACTGATGACCCGATATACAAAGTAGCCAACAAACGGGAGTACGAACCCCATATTGAAGCAGTTAGCACCGATGGCGGTGATGCCTCCGTCGCCGAAGAAAACTGCCTGGACCACCAGGGCGAGGGATTCACCGATTAGCGCCGCCCACGGGCCGAGGAGAATAGCGATCAGGGTCCCGCCGACAGCGTGCGCAGTCGTCCCCCCCGGAACGGGAACATTGAACATCATGATGAGGAACGAAAACGCGGATAACAACGCCAACGTCGGCACTGTACGCTGGGTGAACGTCTTTCTGATCACTACCCCCGCTCGCACCCACAGCGGTAGACTGATCGCGTACATCGTGCCGCAAGTGGCTGGTGACAGATAACCATCGGGTATATGCATCTCAGCTTCCTTTCACCTGAACTGAGGCCGTACTCCCCTTTCATGTCCGCCGGAGATCCGGCACCGCCTGACGATTCACCCCACTCCTATTGTGGTGTTACTTTTTATAAATTCGTAACACAAGCGTATAGTAATACCTGATGACAAGAAAAGCAAGGTTTTTGGACGATTGGACTCACATTTACGTCGCCATCAGTATGTATCCATGGTCAACCGCGGAGGATGGCATGCGAAATCCATATCACAGTGCGAATTCGATCACGGGCACCTAATGTACCCCTGCGCCCACAGGCAACCGCCGCAGGATGGGGCTGGGTTGCCGTAGCAATCCTCACCGTTCTCCTGGGCAAGGGGACAACTGCCGCACGTGGTGCACGGCGCGAACGTGAACGCGGCCACCCGCTCGCGAAACGCTGCGTAGTCCGGATCGGCCCACAGATCGGGCAGTCCGCGGTCGCGGACGTTCCCAATTACATAGCGATGTACCTGGCGCTCAGTGCCGTTGAGGAACGAGGTGTGCTCGTGCAGTAGC
>WFSM01000186.1 GCA_015485945.1 Candidatus Bipolaricaulota bacterium
AACCAACCGCCAGTGGCGGCGTTCAATTACACGCCGGCGGCACCAGTCGTGGGACAGGCAATCGTTCTCAACGCAGCGCCGTCCTACGCCCCTAACGGCACGATCACCGCGTATCGTTGGGACCTTGATAACAACGGCGTTGATGATGCCACCGGGCAGATTGTGTCGGTTCGCTACTACAATCCCGGTGTACACATGGTACGCCTCACCGTGGTCGACAGCCATGGCCTGAGCACCTCCGTCACCGTGGGGATCAACGTATCCGTTGCGGGCGGGAGCTCAACTGCGGGGCCGGCGATGGATGGGACGGCCGGAATCTTCGTGTGGGGGACTAACACCTGGCACATCACGGTGAACGCCGGCACCGGCTGGACAACCCCCCATGCCTATCGCCTTGAGTTGCGCACCGACGGAGCATTTACCAATGTAAACCGCACCGCGACTAGCGGTGTGGCGCCACTGGGGGTTATTCCTGCTCCGTCCAACAGCGGCAAGACACTCGTGTTCGACGGGAGCATCCGCCAGGGAAGCATCGATTACACGTTCAAGGTGTCCGGCGCCAAGAGTATCTACATGAATCTCCAGCTTGACGTAAACGGCGACGGAACGCTCGATAGCTCCACGGGGATCATCCATCTGCGCAATCTAATGGTTAACCCGCCCGTTACCCCATTTGTGGTTGGACTTCCGCAGGGAAGCTCGGGGCCGCTTGTCCCAAGCATGGACTTCCGCATCGGCCTTCCAATAAAGTATGAAGTAGGAGGGCCAATTAGCATGATTCTCGTTATGTGGAGCAAGTTAAGTATCAAGAACTTAGAAGGTCAATAACAGTAAGTGAAGAATACGGGGCCGCTGTGCGCGGCCCCGGTTTTTTATTTGCCCACAAAGTGGCAGACGCGGTAACATAACTATGCAATGATGAATTTGGGCCTTGCTCTTAATTGGCGCTTGCCGCATCCGCGCATTTACGGTGGCGATTTTTTCACCGCGGATTCCATTTCTGCTTTTGCCACCGCGTTCATCGATCCCGGGCCGATCAGCGATCACTGGACTTATGACATCCCGCTGGACCGGGACGGGATTCGGCGCACTCACCTCGATCGCGATCGCGGCTTTGGAATGATCCTTTCTCACGCCTTCGCTAAGCGGAGGCGTGAGGCGGCCGACCTGCTGTACAAGGGCGGTGGAATCATTGTGTGTCGGCTGCGCCCCCGCGGGGAGGTGCTCGAACTCGTATCCCCGGACGGACCGCACGAGCGAATCGATCGGTACAGCTTTCTTCCCACGCTTTCCCTGGTTGATCGTCAACATCAGCTGGCATTTCCCGCAAACGCCCGCTTTTCCCCACGCCGCGGGCGTGACGTGATTCCCGTGGATACCGACGATCCGTTCGTCGACTACCTGCGCGAGTTCGCCGGGAGGATCAACTACAGCGCCGTGTATCAGGATATCCTTGATACTCCAATCGATCAGTTTGCAACCGTACTCGGACGCAACCGGGTGGGGGACGTCGTTGCCCTTTCCCTGCCGTTCGGTGAAGGGCGGCTTGTGTTCCTCCCCGCGGTTGATGGGGTACCGCCGGCGCGCGAAGCCGAGGTGTTGGTGGAGGCGGTTGAGCAAATGGTATCGCGCCCTGAGTTTATTGCCCCGCCGGATTGGATTTCCGGGTATTCTCTTCCCGGTGAGGACAAACTCGCCGATGAACTGCGAAGCCTAATCGAACGACGGGATCGGCTGGTGGCCAAGGTGGAAGAGGTGCAAGCGCATTTGGAGCAGGTGGCGAAGTATAAGCGGATCCTGTACACGACGGGGCGGTTCACCCTTGTACCGGGAGTGCGGGATGCGTTCCGAACGCTCGGGTTCACAATCGAAGACTCGTCGTACGACGCCGTTATCCGCAGCCCGGAGGGAGACGCGATTGTTGCAGTCGCCGCCGCCGATTCGGGACCAGTTGACGTCCATTCCTACCGTCGTCTCCTCGACTGGGTTGATCGGGCGCGCACTGCCGGTACCGGGCCGGATAAGGGAATCTTGGTGGTCAACGCCGCTACCGGACTTGATCCCAAGCGGCGGAAGACCCAGTTTACCCCGGAAGTTCTCCGCGGCTGTAAATCACAAGGATTCTGCCTTATAACCACTTATTCCCTGTACAAGCTCATCGCGGTAGCGGTTGGGAGCACAGACAAACAACAGCGTGCTGGTGTACGCAAAAAGATCATGGAGTGTGATGGGGAGTTTCGCGGGTGAAGCCCAGTGATTATGCGGTGTTGTTCATCGTCCTTGCGCCGGTGAGCGCGGCGGCGGCGGCGGGATTCGCATGCTGGATGCACCACTGCAATCTTGGTCAGCGTATCCGCGAGTACGGTCCCACTTTGCACGCCGGCAAATCCGGCACCCCAACGATGGGAGGGACGGTGATCCTCGTCCTGTGGGGACTGGCTATAGGCGGGATCGCGATTGTTCATTTCATTCCTTGGCAGGGCTGGTTTGTGCTCATGGCTGCAGGCGTAGCCGGAATGGTGGGGGGTGCCGACGACCTCCTTTCCATTCGCCGTCACCGTTCCCTCGGGTTACGGGCGTGGCAGAAGGTGATGCTTGTGACCGTCGCGGCGGGGGTAATGTTCGCCATATTCCCGGAGATCGCGCAGATTCCATTCCGCGTGCCGTTTTCCACGACTGTGGTTGCGTTACCGAATTGGGCTGCGTTTCTCGTCTATTGGGGTGTGTTTCTCGCGACGACGAACAGCATGAACCTCACTGACGGACTCGACGGGCTCGCCGCCGGGACTACGATTTTGATCCTGAGCGGATTTTTACTGTTCGGGAGTGCGAACGAGATTGCCCCGGTCTTGTTTCCCCTTATCCCCATCCTTATCGGGTTTTTGTGGGTCAACTTTCACCCGGCGCACCTGTTCCTCGGGGATGTGGGGGCGTTTACCCTCGGTGGAGCGGTCGCCGGGGCAGCGGTGGTGTCAGGAACATCGTTTCTGCTCCCAATCTTGGCCGGACTGCTCGTAATTGAGGCGGGCTCGGTGATTGTGCAGATCACGGCGTTCAAGGGGTTCGGAGTACGGGTGTTCAAGATCAGCCCGTTCCATCATCATTTCGAGCACGCTGACGGTGTCAATTATCGGTTTTTGCTGCCGAACGTGGAATGGGCAGAGGAGAAGATCGTGGTCAGACTGTGGATTGTTGCTTCCCTGTTTGTGGCGCTCGGCGTACTCGCGGTTAATGCCGGAGGTGGGACTTGAACCCACACGAGGTGTAATCCTCACAGGATCCTGAATCCTGCGCGTCTGCCAATTCCGCCACTCCGGCGTTACGGAAAAAGTTTAAATTCCCGTGCAGGCTGTGTCAACTAATCGAGGTAGCCCAGGTCGCGCAGACGGTTCTCGACCTGTTGCTCTTCCTCGGGCGAATACGGTGACATGTAGCCCGCTTCCATCAATGTTGTGCGTAGCACCGTCTCAACGTATTCTGCTACCGATCCCGCCGACAGTTCGTCGAGATGGTCTGCGATCACCTGGACGATGTCGGCCGATAGCGCGATCGATCTCTTTTTCATCACTCCTCCTTCGGTCCCAATCCGAAATGTTCGAGAATCATTCCCTTGACGTCGAGGATCGACCGTTCGGCATGACTATCCCCGGGACGGGAGATCAGAATCCCGTACGGAGCGTGATTG
>WFSM01000187.1 GCA_015485945.1 Candidatus Bipolaricaulota bacterium
CATTGATTACTATTCATTGAACAGTCCGCTGGAGTGGGGACGAATCCCGTCGCGCACCATCCGGACATACTCTGATCACTTTTAAATGGGTCATGTGTCCGGAATTTGCGTACGCTGTCACGCGGCGCCGCCGCTGCCGGCGAGTTTTCCGGTGGCGAACGCCCATAGAAAGTTCGCGCCCCCGATCGGGCCGAACGCGTCGAGGATTTCCCCGCACAGGTAGAGCCACGGATGAACACGGCTGCGCATGGTGGCCGCGTCGATCTCGGACAGCGCCACGCCGCCGCCGGTCACTTCGGCGGTTTTAAGCCCCTCTGTCCCGGTCCATGGGAGGCGGTAGGCGGCGAGCGCCGTTACCAACCGCTGGCGCGCATCGCGCCGCATCTGAGCGAGCTTAACGTCGCCAGGGACGGCGGTTTCCGCGAGGATGAGGTCGACGAGCCGGATGGGAAGGGCCGTGCGCAGTTGCCCACGCACAGTCTTACCGCTTGGGGCGAGAGCGGCTTCCCAGTCTTCCGCACCGAGCGCGTTCCACGCCACCGTTATCGTGGCATGGTCGCGGCGTTGCTGGGCACGGGCGGCAAGGTGGCCGAGATTGAGGACGACCGGGCCGCTGTAGCCGCGGTGGGTAAACAGGAACCCGCCCGTGTGTTCGGCGCGCTCGGTGGCGGTCGTGACGGTGAGCTTGGCAGGGACGGATACGCCGGCGAGGGCATGGTGAGCATCCGATCCACCGCGGAGTGCGACCAGCGCCGGATAGGGTTCGATGACAGTGTGCCCGAGCCGCCGTGCGATCGCGAACCCGGTGCCGTCGGACCCAGTGCGGGGGTAGGACATGCCGCCGGTGGCGAGGATGACGCGGGATGCGAGCACTTTTTCACCGCCGGCTAGGATTATGTGTCCCTTTTTGACCCCGGTTACGGCAACAGGCGCGCGCACGACGGCACCGTAGTGACGTGCGGTGGCAATGAACCGATGCTGCACTTCTTCCCCGCCGCCGCGGGGGTAGACTTTCTCCCCGTCCTGGAACAGCTCCAGCCCGATCACTGCGGTGAGAAACTCGCGTGCTGCGGAGAGCGGGAACGCACGCAGGATGTTGCGCACAATGTACGGTGAGGAGTCAGTGGTATACGCACTCGGATCGATGTGCGCCGGCAGGATGTTGCACCGTCCACCCCCAGAGATGCGGATCTTCTGCGCAGGCGGATCGCGATGATCAAGTACGATTACGCGCGCGCCAGCGCGGGCCGCGAAGTACGCTGCGGTCAGCCCAGCAGGCCCGGCACCGACGATTCCGACGTCATACCGTTGCTGAATCATGCTGCAAGTTTATCCGACCCGGCCTTCCCCTGCGAGGAGCGCCGGTGCCGTTGCAGTGAACTGGGTATTGTTTGCTGGTAATGACAAGTTTGCTCTTTGTCTCAATTAATTTGTATAATTTCCACGTGCCGCTGACAACCGCGCGGCATGATCTTATCGGACAAGAGGAGGAAGTAAATGGAGATCACGTTGACGGCGATCAAAGCCGACGTGGGTAGCATCGGAGGGCACTTGTCACCCAGCGCTGAGCTGGTGGCGCGGATAGAAGAGGTTATTACTACGCGTGGTAATGGGCTAGTGCGCGACCACTTTGTTGGCTATACCGGCGATGACATTGCGGTATTACTCGTCCATGACCAGGGCGCGAGGAGTGAGCCTGTTCACCGATTGGTGTGGGATGCGTTTCAGGCCGGCACCGAGGTTGCTAAGCGTCAGGGGCTGTATGGAGCCGGACAGGATCTTCTCAAGGATGCGTTTTCGGGTAATGTTCGTGGGTTGGGGCCGGCGGTGGCAGAGATGACGTTCGCGGAGCGTGAAAACGAACCGTTTCTCCTGTTCACCGCGGATAAAACCGAACCCGGCGCCTATAACCTTCCACTCTATTTGGCGTTTGCTGACCCGATGTACAACTCCGGGCTGATTCTGTCGCCGGCGGTGGGCAAGGGGTTCACGTTCACGGTGATGGACGTGGCGTACACCGCCGCGGATCGGGTGATCGAGCTGTCTACCCCGGAGGAGACGTACGATTTGGCGGCGTTGCTGCGGGATAACGGCCGGTTTGTTGTGGAATCGATCCGCTCCCGCGCCGATGGTGGGCAGGCGGTGAGCTGCAGCACCACCCGGTTACGCAACATCGCGGGAAAGTACGTGGGCAAGGACGACCCGATCATGCTCGTGCGTACCCAGAAAAACTTCCCTGCCACCGGTGAGATCTTAGCGCCGTATGCGATCGGACATCTCGTCGCTGGATTTATGCGCGGGAGCCATGTGGGACCGTTGATGCCGGTGCGGGCAAAGACTGGGGTGTCGTTCTTCGACGGACCGCCGATCGTGTCCTGTCTCGCGTTCTGCGTGCACGACGGACGGCTCACCGCGCCGGTGGATGTGTTTGACCATCCGTACTGGGACTGGGTGCGGACGCGCGTTTCTCAGAAGGTAGATGACATCCGCTCGCAGGGATTTTCCGGCCCGGCGATGCTTCCCCAGTCCGACCTTGAGTACGGCGGGATCACGGAGCGGTTGGACGCACTGGAAAAGCGGTTTCACCTCGATTCTGGGCCACACGCGTAATTAAGTCCCGCAGCGGCAGCTCTTGCAACGACGACAGTCGCATGTCGGCATGATCGAAGTCAAGAGTGCGAGTGAGGTCGTTGGGAACAGCGACGCAGTAGATCCCTGCCTGATATGCGGCGGCGACGCCGTGAGGCGCGTCTTCAAACACGATTGCGTCGGACGGCTGGAGCTGAAGGCAATCGAGGGCAGCGAGGAACAGGTCAGGCGCAGGCTTGGCCTGTTCCACTTCATCGCCACACCGGATACAGTCGAACACATCGCGGAGCCCAAGCCGGGCGAGATGGCCGTATACCCACGACCGCGGCGAACTCGATGCAATCGCGAGCCGCAGTCCGAGCTGCTTTGCGTCCTGGATGTAGTCGGTCACGCCGGGAAGCGGCGCTGCGTGCGCGATCATCTCCGCCTCACGTGCGCGCTGGCGGACGTGAAGAGCAGCGCGGTCGACGGCCCGGCCGCGACACGCCTCCAGTTTGTCGCATGGATCGAAACTGTCTGGCGATCGCCCGAGGTAGTCGGCCCAGTCGGCCACGGTTAATTCGCAGCCGTGTTCGGTGAAAATCTCCCGCCACGAGCTGAAGATCGGCACCTCGGTATCCAGGATCAGCCCGTCAAAATCAAAGATCAATCCCTGAATCATCGCTCTCCTTTTTACGGTGATGATAGCGGCAAACCACGTCGGGAGCGAGTATCATGTTGGGAGATGTTTAACCACGAAATCGAACGGATGCGGGCTGCACTGCGGGATTGCGCGTACTGTCCGTGGGTGTGTCACGTTAACCGCACGCGCGGAGAGCGTGGTGTCTGCGGGAGCGGAGCCGGGTTTCAGATTGGGGCGATCGTAAACCATCACGGGGAGGAGCCCGTGTTCGGCGGCGAGCACGGGATATGCAACATCTTTTTCTCCCGCTGTAACCTGCACTGCATCTATTGCCAAAATTACGAGATCAGTCGCAATCGTGGTGCGGTGGTGGAGCACGATTTGACGCTTGCGGAGATCGTGGCCCGGGTGGAGCGCATCCTCGATTGCGGTGTGACCCACGTCGGGTTTGTGTCACCGTCGCATATGATCCCGCAAATGCGGGCGATCATCTCCGCTCTGCATCACCGCGGCCGGCACCCGACCATTGTCATGAACACCGGCGGCTATGACTGCGGCGAAACGCTGCGGGCCCTGGAAACTGAGATTGACGTCTACCTTCCCGACCTCAAATACATGGATCCGGACCTCGCCTTCCGCTACTCGGGCGCGCGCGATTACCCGCAGGTGGCAACGCGGGCGCTTGTGGAGATGGTGCGGCAAACAGGGATCACGCCCGAGTTCGACGACCATGGGTTTATTCGCCGTGGCGTGATCGTGCGCCACCTCGTCCTGCCTGGTGCGGTCGATAACAGCATCGGTGTGCTCCGATTTCTTGCTGAGGAAATCTCGCCGCAGATTTATGTCTCGCTGATGGCGCAGTACCATCCCACCCCGCCGGTTCAGGATCATCCTCTCCTGGCGCGCACGGTAACGGCGGAAGAATACAATCAGGTGCTGGACGCCGCTGATCGGCTTGGGTTCACGCACGGGTTTATCCAGGAGCTCACAAGCGCCGGCCACTACCTCCCTGAGTTCTCCCGGCCACAGCCGTTTGGGTAGCGGTGGGAGTTGCATACCACGCGGGTTAGTTGCTATTATGGGTTAACGAGATTCTTAACCAGAGGGAGAAGGTATGTC
>WFSM01000188.1 GCA_015485945.1 Candidatus Bipolaricaulota bacterium
CCGTCTTTGACGGCAATCGCCACTGAGAAGTGCTTCTCGCTCTTGTATTGGGTGATGAGCCATTCCTTTTCCTGAGTGCGGCTCTTCGGAAACCGCTGCCCCAGGGTGCGTAATACCTCAGGGTCATTGATCCAGCGCAGACAGCGGTCGATGTCACTTTCATCGAGCGGACGCAGGTAGATCCGTTCGCCGATCAAAAACGGGTTATTCATTGGCCGTCACCCTCCTGAAGAACGAAAACGGGCCCCGCACACAGCATGCAAGGCCCGCCGTAAATTTTGAATATGTGCTTGACTATATACCCCAGCGCGGGAATATCGGGAACAAGGAAGCAAACACAAGCGCAATGACCGACATCAGCTTGATCAGGATGTCGAGTGACGGGCCGACGGTGTCCTTGAGTGGGTCGCCGACGGTATCGCCGACGATGCTCGCCTCGTGCGCTTCCGACCCCTTGCCGCCGAAGTTGCCCTCTTCGATGTACTTCTTGGCGTTGTCCATCGCACCGCCGGCGTTGCCGCAGAAAATGGCAAGCTGAATCGCGGACAGAAGCCCACCGACGAGGAATCCGCCAAGCGCGTACCGCCCGAAGATCAGCCCAATGATGAACGGAGTCGCTACGGCAATTCCCGCTGGGAGCATCATCTTGTGCAGCCCACCGTGAGCGGTGATCGAGATGCAACGGTTGAAGTCGGCCTGCTCTTCGCCGGACATGATCTTCGGGTTTGCCTTGAACTGACGCCGGATTTCCTCCACGAGCAAACCGGCGGTGTGGCTCACCCCACGGATGAGAAGAGCGGAGAACACGTACGGCACCATCGCCCCCACGATGAGCCCGGCGAGGACGTACGCCCCCACCGCAATTGGGTGACCGTTGGGGGATAGATTAGGCGCGATCTGCCCCACAATCGGGAGCTGCGGTGGCAGTACGGCCGTTGCCTTCCCGATTGCCGACCACATGTACGACGCGATCAGGCCGAGGGTGGCAAACGCCGCTGAGCCGATGGCAAACCCTTTGCCGATCGCCGCGGTAGTGTTTCCGATCGCATCGAGCTTATCTGTGCGTTCACGCACTTCGGGCGGCAGTTCGGCCATCGTTGCGATCCCACCAGCGTTGTCCGCGATCGGTCCGTAGGTGTCGACGGACACGGTCATCGCCACGAATGACAACATTCCCATCGCGGTGAACGCCACCCCGAGGAGGTTGCCGAATAAGTACGCTCCAATCGTCGCCGCTGCGAGGATGAGGACTGGCCAGAACGTGCTTAGCATTCCCAACGCCATCCCCTCGGCGACACTGATTCCCGGTCCATCCTGGTTGATCTTGGATAACTCGCGTGTCGGTTTATACGTGGTGGATGTGTAATACTCGGAGAAGAAACCGATGGCGACCCCGGCGATTAGCCCAAGTAACACCTCGTAGAAAATATTGAGGTTGAGCGGGGAAAACCAACAGAATAAAAACGTCGCCACTGCGGTGAGGACGGCGGCGATACGCGTCCCCCGCATTAGAATGCCCTCAACGTTGCTCGCTTTCCCAGTGAAGCGGATGTACAGGATTGCCAACCAGCTGGAGAACGTGCCGCCACCGACGATTACCAACGGGGAGATGAGCAACCACCAGTAAGTGGACGGGTTTAACCCACCGCTGATTCCCAATGTGTTGACAATATTCTTCATTTGGGGATTATTCCTGCCCACGTACAGGTACAGCGACATCACGATTACCGAGATGATCGCGCCGACGAACGATTCAAGCAAATCGGCTCCTAATCCACCAACATCACCGACGTTGTCACCGACGTTGTCCGCGATCGTTGCCGGGTTGCGGGGGTCATCTTCGGGGATGTGCATTTCGATCTTGCCGACGAGATCGGCAGCAGTGTCCGCCGCCTTGGTGTAGATTCCACCCCCAACGCGGTCGAACAGCGCGACGAGCGACGCTCCCATTGAGTAGGCACTGATCACGAGCGCGCCCTTAATCAAGTTGACCGCCGCGCCTTGAATCCCGAATAGGTGGCGCGTTTGGATGTGCAACGTCGCCGGATCGTACAACCAATGGAACATGATGAACACTAGCACTAGCCCGGCTACAGCTAGCCCAGCCACCGACAGCCCCATCACGCTGCCACCGGAGAACGCGACCGCAAGCGCATCTTTGAACGATTTACGCGCTCCCTCAGTAGTACGAGCATTGGCGTGGGTGGCAGCATTCATCCCGATAAATCCTGCTGCCATTGATAGGAACGACCCAAGCCAGAACGCCACCGCTACCTCCCAATAGAACAGGATCCACAGCAGTCCGCCGATCAGTAGCACCGTAATCGCCATCACACGCGCTTCCTCCAACATGAAGGTAAACGCCCCTGCACGAATGTGCCCTTGCAGTTCCTTCATCCGGTCCGTTCCCTGTGGGTGGCGTACCACTGAACGATTGAACGCGTACGCGCTTATCAGGGCAAGGACCGATATCGCTCCTGGGATTACCAGTAAATAACTCATGTTGTTGTTCGCACCTCTTTTCTGTTTACACCGGTCAAAATTTCCCGCCTCTGGGCCCATCAAAAATTTTCCCCCGATTCATCGAGGTAAACGGCAAAAATCGGGCTCATTTTATCTCCATCATACCCGCATCGCAACCATAATTTGCCGGATAAGACCTTGATTAGAGACGGACGAGACACCTGTCCGTATGCCGGCTGACAAAAGATCACATCTGGGGCTACAACGGTCCCTTACATCGCTATGAAGATGGTTATCCTTGGATTAGAGGTGTGAGCTGAATTAAAAAGAGGAGGAAACTATGAAAAAATGGGTAACCATAACGCTGGTGGGACTGTTATCACTCGTTCTCTTCCTGGCGTTGGCCCAAGCACAACAGGCACAGCCACCAACTGCCGCCAAGCCTAATGCACAGCAAAAGGCCGCGTCGTTGGAGAACACGCTCACCTGTTTCGAAACGTTCATGAACGGCGTGTTGACAAAGATCCAGGCCAACATGAACACAATCAACACAGTTAACGGCAAGGTCTCCAACCTGCGCGACATCGTGCAAGCGGTGTCAATTGAGATTAAGCAGGCAGAAGGGAAAATGATTGGCTTGCGGCAGGATCTGCAAACACTTGGCGCCACGCAGAAGAAGTACGGCGATCGCATTGCCGCGCTGGAGACGAACCTGGCAACGCTGAAGCAGGCGTGCGACGAAGTGAGCAAAAAGGCTGATGTTAACCAGAACGACATCGCGTCGCTCCAACAGTCACTTGCCGCGCTCAATAAGTCGTTCACGGCGTTCACTGCGGAGTACAAGTCGTTCCAGCAGAGCGTGCAGGCGGAGTTCTCGGCAGTGAATAAGAACATCGCTGATCTGCAGGGACGGGTCAAGAAGCTTGAGGACGAGGACGTCGGCACGTTCAAGCGTAAGGTGCTTGAGCTTGAACGTACTGTAAGCGCGCTCTCCATCAAGATTGACAACAACCGCACCAAGCTCGATGGATTCGATCAGGCGATCGCAGGGTTCGGCGCCGGTATCGCTGCGAACAAAAAGGCGATTCTTGCTAACAAAACCCTGCTTGAGAATCACGAGACTCGAATTGCGGCCCTGGAGAAGTCCAGTATCAAGATCAAGGGTGTCGAGGACCAGCTGAATTCGCTGTACCTCATCTCAATTGTGGGCCTGCTCGCCGGCGTGGGTGCGTTAGTGTGGGGATTCGTCAAGAAGTAATCGCCCGATAATACTACGAGTTTGATTCGGGGGAGGGTGATCCCCTCTCCCGGATTGTTTTGCACAGTTACGTAATAAAAGTTATATTAGTAAACCGGTTTTTTGAGGGGGGTGACACGATGGAGCGGGTGGGAATACGTCTTAGGCAGTTTCGGCTTGAACACGGGTGGAGCAAACGACGTGCGGCTGATGAACTCGGGGTTTCAATCCCATCGGTCATCCGGTGGGAACAAGGCCGGAGCGAGCCGAACGATTACAATCGGTTCAAGATTGAGGCCCTTGTCTCCCGAACGCGGGAAGCTGATCCGGTGCGATGACGACAATCACAAAACTCGAACTAGCGGGGTTTAAGTCGTTTCGCAAGCACACCGTGATCCCACTTTTCCCAGGAATGACCGCCGTACTCGGGGAAAACGGATCCGGCAAGTCCAACCTGATTGATGCCATCCGGTTTGTCATGGGACGGCGCTCTTCTCAACTCCGTGCCGATCGGTTGGAGCATCTGTTGTTCAATGGGGGGGCGCGAAACACCCCGGTTGATGAGGCGGAGGTAACACTTCACCTTGACAACCAGGAGGGGGTGTTCGATCGCTTCTTCACCAACGGCGATCGGGCAGCGGAGGTCGTTCTCGGACGCCGGATCACCCGTAACTCGTCGACGTACACGTTTATGGGAAAGACGTGTCCCCGCGGTCTGATCGATCGCATATTGGAGGCAGCGAAGATCGATCCTGACGGACAGCAGGTGATCGCCCAGGGGCAGATCACCGAAGTTATTAAGCGCACTCCACAGCGGCGCCGGGAGATTATCGACGAGGTAAGCGGAATCGCCGCATATGACGAGAAACGCAAGAAGGCGATCAACGAATTAAAAGACGTCAAGTCAAAGTTGAACACACACCGCGTGATCCTTGCCGAGCGCCACCGCCGGTTGACGGCGTTGCGTACTGAGCGGGATGCGGCACTGGAATACAAACGCCTGCTCGACGTTCAGGTACAGATTGAGCGCTCGATTCGATTGCAAGAACGCAAGTCAGTTGAAGACAAACTCCAGCGCGCGGTGGAAGAACGGGAGGGGATGGCCGCGCGCATTGAGGCGTTGCAACAAGAGCTGGCGTCGCTCGATCTAGCGATTGAAAACAAGGAATGGGAATTGGAAGGAATGCGCGAGGAACTGCAGCAAGATGACCGCCTCACGTTGGTGCAGGCGGTGGAGAAGCTGCGGCGCGCAATCTTGCAAAAACAAACGGAGATCGAGTTTAAACGCGCCCAGGTGAAGAACATCGAGGAGATGATTTCTGAGATCACTAAGGTGCAGGCGGCGGCACTTGCACGTGCAAAGACACCCCAGGCGACGAATCGCGCGGTGCAGGCGTTACTCGCTCGTAAGCGAGGGGGAGTGTACGGCACCATCTCATCTCTGACCACGCCAAAGGCCGGGTTCGAAGCGGCGTTTGAGACCGCAGCCGGTGGGCATATGAACGACGTCGTCGTCGACTCACGTGAGACGGCGATCGAGTGCATCAACTATCTCAAATCGAACCGGCTTGGACGCGCCCGGTTGCTCCCCCTCGGTCGGCTGGTGGCGCCGCGGAAGAGCCTTGCCACTGCGGACGCGCTCAAGCGGCCGGGGATCATCGATTACGCGATCAACCTGGTGGAGTTTGCGCCCAAGTACCGGCGGGCGCTGGAGTACGTTCTCGGCGATACGATCGTTGCCGAAAACCTGGAAGCGCTGCGTGATATCGATGGTGTGCGCGCAGTTACACTCGACGGTGATCTCCAGAGTAAAGGTGGGGCACTCACCGGAGGGTGGCGCCCGCAGCGCCGGGGCGGAGCGCCGACGCCCAAGTCCCCGGACGCCCAATTTGATGTCGCCAAGCGTCGCCAGCAAATCACGAAACTCAATCGTGAGATCGCCCGCTTGGAGAATGATCTCACTGAGCAACAAGAGCTGCTCGCCACCAAGGAACGCGCACTGGCGGCACGGGAGCAGAAAGAGGACAAGACCAAGGACGCGGCGTCGGTGCGGGGGGACGAACTTCGTGCTCTGCGTGACAAGCGGCGTGAGGTATATCAGAATCTGGAGACGCTGCGCCGTGGACTGACACGTTACGAACGCCAGGAAGCGGAGGCACGTGCGGCGTTGGAGGCGTTTGTGGCCGATGAGATCGACGCATCCACGTGCATCGACGCATCGCTTTCCGAATTGGAAAAACAGCTCAACGCCACAAAGCGGCGGATCAGTGCTCTTGAGCCCGTCAACATGCGGGCGATCGACGAATACGCGGAGTTTGAGCAGGAGTTCAATGAGTTTCGCGCCAAGGTAGACGCGCTCGAGGCGGAAAAACACGAAATTGAACGGTTGATCGGGGAGATCGAAGAGCGGAAACGTGCGCGCTTCCTTGACACCATCCACACTGTTTCCGACCAGTTCGATCGGATTTTCCGTGAATTATTCCAAGGAGGGAGCGCATCGTTAGAGCTGGAATCGCCCGATGACATCGGAAGCGGCCTCATCATCAAGGCGAATCCACCGGGCAAGGAGCCGCACGTGATTGACGCCCTGTCCGGTGGGGAGCAAACCCTGGTTGCCACGGCGTTTGTGTTCGCGCTTCAGGAGTATCAACAGGCGCCGTTTTTCGTGTTGGACGAGATCGACGCCGCACTTGATATCATGAACACAACCCGGTTGGCGCGCATGCTGCGGGAGTACGCAAATCGGATGCAGGTGATCGTTGTCTCGCACAACGAGGAAACAGTTCGTCACGCCGACCGCGCTTACGGGGTGACAATCAAAGAGGGCGTCTCCCAGATACTGACGCTCAATCTGAATTGACCGGAGGGAGCATGGAATCGATGCGCATCGCTGACATACCGCTGGATGAGCTGGCGGGTGGCAGCTGGGAATCGACGCTGCGGCGGCTTACCGCGGATATGGATCCGTGGGATATCGATGTCGGCGAGCTCGCCCGCCGTTACCGTGACATGGTGCGGGCGATGCACGAGCTCCGGTTTGAGGTGCCGGGACGGATGGTGCTCACGTGCTCGGTGCTGCTACGTATGAAGTCCGACGAGCTTCTCGCCGCCGCGCGGCCACAGGCCGAGTTTATCGCGGCGTTGGAAGACGTAGTTGATGAAGCAGAACAGGAATGGGAAGCAACCATCGATCCAGATGAGGAATTCGCCCTCCCCCTGCGGCGCCGTCCGCGGAGACGGGTGACGCTGACTGACCTGCGCACCGCTCTTGCCGCCGCGATCAACGTGAGCCACAGGCGCACCGTCCGCAGAAGCTTAGAAGTAGACGATGACGAAGATATATTCGACCATTTCGAGCTTGGCGGTACGGATATCACCGACCGCCTACATCGGTTATTCACCCGTATCAAGAAACTTCTCACCGGGAGGCGGACGGTCAGCTTCTTCCGGCTGCTTGATCGTGGTGACAAAGAGGAACGGGTGAGTCGATTCGTCGAGATTCTTCATCTAACGGCTCAGGGCGAGATCGCCTGTGAGCAGGAAGAATTTTTGGGTGACATCATTATTCGGTTGCCGGACGCGGAATGACCGGGGAGCTCCCGATGGCGGAGGACACACGCACGCGCGATCAAGCGATCATTGAAGCAGCGCTGTTTTTGTCGCCTGATCCTCTCACCCGACGTAAGCTCGCAAAGATCGTTGGAGGAACGTCCCTTGCGTACGTCGATCAACTCCTCGCTGCCATCGCCGCCGAATTTGCAGCCCCCGCCCACGGCATCGAACTCATCGTCAATGACGGGCGCGCGGTTTTTCAGGTGAAGCACGATTATGTGGATCAGGTAGCGAATTTAGCGCCGCAACAGGATATCCCACGACCGGTGTTGCGTACACTGGCGATGATTGCGTACAACAATCCGATAACCCAAGCTGACCTCGTAAAGGCGCGCGGGAATAAGGCATACGGGCATGTGACCGAATTACTTGAACGGGGACTGGTACATGCAGAACCACAAGGGAGGACGCTACTCCTTGGGGTAACGGACGAGTTCCTCCGCTATTTCGGCCTGTCCAGTGTGGATGAGTTTCGGCTTCAGGTCGGCGCGTTGGCGGATGAGCTTGATACGGACGCCACCGCTGCCACGGAGACAAACCAGCCCGAGGGGGATGATCACCATGCAGAAGTATGAATGCACACTGTGCGGCTACATCTACGATCCGGAAACCGGCGATCCCAGCACAGGAATCAAGCCCGGGACGCCGTTTGCTGATTTACCCGACGATTGGGTATGCCCTGATTGCGGAGCGAGCAAGGACGCATTTGAACAAGTGTAACTGGGACGGAACGTAGACCGCTCCGTCCCAGTACACACCGATTAACACCTACCGATAAGCATCTTCTCCCAGCTCGGCTTCGTCGAGACCGGCCAACTCTTCTTGCTCGGATACCCGTACCGTGGTGATCTTATTGATCAGCCACAGCGCCACGTAGCTGAACACGAACGCGTAGACAGCGACCATCGTGACCGCAACCAACTCCTTGAGGAAGAATACATGGCCACCGTAGATGAGTCCGTTCGCACCGTGGGGATTCATCACCTTGCTGGCAAACAGGCCAAGGAGCAAAATCCCGACGTAGCCGCCAATCCCGTGTACTCCCCATACATCGAGAGCGTCGTCCCAACCGCGTTTGTTCTTGTACGACACCGCGATATAGCAGGCGAGTGAAGCGGCGATGCCGATAATCATCGCCCATCCCACACTCACATACCCCGCCGCGGGAGTGATCGTCGCCAGTCCGGCGACGGCGCCGGTGAGCATTCCCAACATCTTCGGCTTTTTCTCGAAGATAAATGCGAGTACAAGCCATGTAATTGCGGCGAACGACGCGGCGACATCAGTATTGAGAAACGCGCTTGTCGTGATCGCGTTCGCCTGCAGTTCGCTACCGGCATTGAATCCATACCAACCGAACCACAGGAGTGCGGTCCCAAGGGCGACGAGCGGGATGCTGTGCGGCCTCGATTTGACGTCCTTTCTCCTTCCCACGAAGAACACGGACGCAAGTGCGGCGAATCCGGCGCTGGCGTGCACCACGATTCCACCGGCGAAGTCAAGTACACCCCATTGGTGTAGGATCCCGCCACCCCAGATCATGTGCACGAGCGGGAAGTACACGAACAGCAACCACACCGTGAGGAAGATCATGTACGCCTTAAACCTCACCCGATCAGCGAACGCACCGGTGATCAATGCCGGGGTGATGATTGCGAACATCATCTGGTAGGCGACAAAGATGATCAGCGGGATGCCCGTGCCGTGTCCCAGCGCGCTGTTGAGGCTGATCCCGTGGAGAAGGAAGTACTGGCCATTTCCGATGATCCCGCCGAGATCTTTGCCGAAGCACAGACTGAACCCAACCGTGACCCACAAGATTGTCGTCCAGCCCATGGATACAAAGCTTTGCAACATAATCGTGAGCACGTTCTTTCTGCTCACCAGGCCGCCGTAGAAGAATGCCAGCCCCGGTGTCATTAACATCACGAGGCTAGTAGCGACGAGCATAAACGCGGTATTTCCGGTGTTAAACATGTCTCACTCCTTTCCGATTATTTCTCCGCTTGACGGATGCACACGATATTTCGCATATATCACCCCCGCTAATGTTTGTTGACTGTAAAATTTGGCGCTGTATGATAATCTGTTTTTGTGGCATGGGCAAAGTACACATGTCTGCATGTTCGCCTTGATAAATAAGACCGATTTGGTAAACTTTTGTCGGTGATTGAATTGGCAGAACACATTTATTTAGACAACAGTGCTACTACGGCGGTCGCTTTAGAGGTTATGGCGGCGATGCAGCCGTATTTTTCCGTGGTGTACGGTAATGCATCCAGCCTGCATGGGTTCGGCCGTGACGCGCGCCGTGCGGTGGAGAACGCGCGCGCTCAGATTGCGGAGACGCTCGGGGTCCAACCAGAGGAGATCTTCTTCACTTCTGGCGCCACCGAAGCGAACAACCTGGCAATCAAAGGGCTTGCGGCTGCCAATCCGGAAAAGCGCCACGTTATCACCACTAAAATTGAGCATCACGCTGTGTTGCATCCGTGCGCGTGGCTGCAAACACAGGGCTACGACGTGACGTACCTCGACGTTGACGCTTACGGGCGCGTCGATCCAGAAGCAGTGCGCGCTGCAATCCGCGATGATACGCTGCTCGTCTCGGTGATGGCGGGTAACAACGAAATTGGGACCATCGAACCGATCGCACGAATCGGTGAGATTTGCCATGAACGTGGAGTCCGATTTCACACCGATGCGGTTCAAGCATACGGAAAGATCCCACTACCGTTGGAGGTAATCGACCTGTTGTCGGTGTCGGCGCACAAGTTGAATGGACCGAAAGGGGTGGGATTCCTGTACGTACGCCGTGGAATCAAGCTGACGCCGCTTCTGCATGGCGGTGGCCATGAGCGCGGGCTGCGCAGTGGGACGGAGAACACACCGGGCATCGTGGGTATGGCTGCCGCAGCGCAGCTTGCAATGTCTGAGCAAGATGAAGTGGTACCTCGCCTGCGTGAGTTCCGTGACCGGCTTATCGCAGAGATCAGCAAACTTCCGGGGACGAAGCTGAATGGCCATCCGAAGGAGTCGCTTCCGCACATCACCAACTTTAGCTTTGCCGGAATCGAAGGGGAAAGCTTGGTAATGCGACTCGACGAGCACGGGATCGCGACGTCGACCGGCTCGGCCTGTTCGTCTCCCAATCTTGAGCCAAGCCATGTTTTGCAGGCGATTAAAGTCCCACTTTCCATGGCGCATGGGAGCTTACGCATCAGTACGGGCCGAGATACAACGGCGGAACAAATCGCTACGTTCCTCGCTGTTCTACCACAAGTGGTTGCCGATCTGCGCGCGATTTCCCCATTCAAGGTAGGTGAGTAGGATGTACACGGAGAAGGTAATCGAGCACTTTCGCCACCCGCATAACCAAGGGAAGCTTCCCGATTACACGGCGGTGGGGAAGGTGGGCAATATCGTGTGCGGCGATGTGATGTGGCTGTACATCAAGGTGGAACAGGACACGAGCGGGCGTGAGGTGATCGCCGATATCTCATGGGAGACGTTCGGGTGCACGGCAGCAATTGCTACCTCGTCGATGGTGTCTGACATTGCCAAGGGGAAGACGATTGAAGAGGCAATCGCGATCACCAACAAAGATGTGGCCGACGAACTCGGCGGGCTTCCACCAGTAAAGCTTCATTGTTCTGCCCTTGCTGCCGATGCGCTCAATGAGGCGATCTACAATTACCTCGTTGCAGCGGGGCGGGATATTCCCCCGGCATTGGCACGACGGCACGCCCATATCGCCGCAGAAATGAATACGCTTGAGCAACGGTACGCTGCATTCTTGGAAACACAGGAGGCAGCGCATGGGGAAGGAGGTTGAATGCACCTTACGAAGAAATCGAGTTATGGATTGATCGCGATGATTGAGCTGGTGTCAAACAGGGGTGCGGGGCCGATTTCCGCGCGGGCAATCGCCGAAAAATACGCACTCCCGGTTCCGTTTGTCGAGAAAATCCTCACCGAACTGCGTGCTGCCGGAATTGTGCGAGCGCGCAAAGGAAGGCGGGGCGGTTACATCGTGGAGATCAATCCGGAGAAACTGTCATTGCGCCGTATCCTAGATGCACTTGGGGAATCGCTCGATCTGGTAAGCTGTATCCGCCCGGGCGAAGCTAGCTGCCAGCTGTTGTCTGTGTGCCCGACCAAGGACGTGTGGAGAACCATCGACGACCGGTTCAAAGCACTGCTCGATTCACTGTCGCTGGCGGACCTGTCGTGCTAGCCCCGTATCCCACATTGGTGCGCACGAGGCGGAACGTGTACTGGGTTGGGTGGCGGCAGTTTGCACTGTGAGATTCACCATGGTGACCCGCTGAATCAATCACCCGAAAACCGCTGACCACTACCGCGATCATTCACCCCCCGGTTATCACGAGTGTATCCCACGGCTGGTGGGGAACCGGTATCACCTTGTTCCCTTCCACCTTCGCCACCGGGATCATGTCCAGCGTCGCTTTGTCGCCGCTGATCGTGACACGTACATAATGCAACATTTCCACATGTTTAACCGACCCGGGCACGAGCGTAGCGTTGAACCCCGATAACGGTGCTCCCCCGCCGCCGGTAACGATGTAGTTGATCCCATCCTCCACCAATCGCTCATATTGGTGGCAGTGTCCGGCGAAAACAACATTCACCCCATATTTCACGAAAATCGGTTGCCATATAGTCCGCAATCCAGTGTTTCCCGGATAGTAATCGGCATCGGACGAATAAAGTGGATGATGGAAGAACACAAAAATGAACTTCGCTCCGCGCGCCTTGGCCGCCGCCAGGTCTTTCTTTAACCATGCGGTCTGATTGCGCATTCGGGTAAATCCGTTAGGGAGCGTAAGGGCATTAGTGTCCAGTCCCACCAGATGCACAACGCCATAGTCCATGCTCCACCACTCTTTTCCGTCTTCCCCACCGCCCGGCGGAAGTGAAAATCCTTCGTAGTACTGTGGTGAATTTTGTTCATGATTGCCAAGCACCGTCAAATAGGGCACATCCTTCATTAGCGGTGCGGCTGCGGGGAAGAACCGGTCGTCCCACAGCACGGTCACACCTCCGTACTCCACTAGATCGCCGGTGTGGACAACGAACCGCGGGTGATCGGCAGCCATCGCTTCTACTACTAATCGATGTCGGGCGGGATAAGTACGGGTATCGCCGTACACATCGAACGTGAATTTGTTAAGCTTTGCTGCCGGGGTCCAGAAATTTCCCGGTGTGCTGACGGTTGTTTTCCCGCCGGCGGATATTTTGACTTGGTATACGTAATGACTGTCAGGGCGTAACCCGGTCAACGTGGCGTGATAAACATTGTATTTGTCGCCGCTCATCGCGGGCACGGTAAGCGTGTTGCTGAACTTTCCCGTATTTGTGTAGTCCGCCTGTGGCGCATACAAAACGGTGCCCGTTGCTGGATGCGCCGTCTTCCAACTCACCACCATTGTTGTTGTCGGATTGGTATCGAACCCTAAATAAGGGGTGCGGATGAAGGTTGGATCAGGTTGCAGGCTTGTCCACACTCCGAACATGACGATCAGCGCAATAGCGCTGACTCCCAGCCAAAGTTTCCATCCTTGCATGCTAATCCCCCCTTGTCTTACTTATAGAATACCCAACGCTTTCCGATCTGCATCTGGATCACGGTAACAACGAAAATAATCAAGAACAGGATATTGGCCACCGCCGCTGCCTCACCTAGATGCCAAGCGCCTCCGAATCCCACGTACATGAAGTACACCATGATCGTCATTGCGGAGTTCAACGGCCCACCAGTGGATCCGTTCCAGAGTACATAGATCTGTTGAAACACCTTGAACGCACCAATAATTGAAATAATAAATATAAAAAAGGTAGTTGGAGATAATAGCGGGAAAGTTATATGGCGGAACTGCTCCCATGCCGTCGCCCCGTCCACCTCAGCGGCATCGTAGTACATCTTGTCAATTCCCTGCAATCCAGCGAGAAAGATAACAATATCAAACCCGAGGAACTGCCAAATCCCCAACATGATGACAGCCGGCATCGCCCATTGCGGATTGTTCAGCCAGTCGATCAAATGAACGTGGAACAAGGCATGGAGGATGTAGTTAAGAAGACCGTAGTCGCGGTTATAGATCCATAGAAACACCATTGATGCCGCGATCGTGTTCGTCACATACGGAAGGAAATACGCAGTGCGGAAGAACGATTTTCCCCTAATCTTGGAGTTGAGGAGAACGGCGATAATCAGTGCAATCGTCATCGTAGGAATAACAGCACCGAGCACGTAGTACACTGTGTGCCACAGCGACGCCCAAAACATTGGATCATGTAGCACGGTGCTATAGTTTTCCCATCCAATAAAGTGCGGATTTCTAATGTTATACCACTGATAGAAGCTGATCCCGAATGTGCGCACGAACGGATAGAACGTAAACATTCCCAGGATCAAAAACGCAGGCAGGATGAAAAGGTAGGCATGAGCGGTATCCCACCAAAACCGTCGACTCCCATAGCGAACCCGTAATTTACCGGATGGTTTATGCATTATCTCAGCCTCAAACTTGAAATTATCGGGGGGAAGGTCATCACCCTCCCCCCGAGGTTAAGTGCCACCTACTTGATGTACTTGCTTTCGATCGTCTGCACCGCGGCATCCAACGCCGCCTGCGGAGTGGCCTTACCGAGCATTACCTGCTCGAACGCCGTTCCGATCTGCTGACGGATGTTGTACCAGTTCTGCTGGTGCGGCGCGGTGAACCCCTTGAGAATCATCTCTTCGCCAGCTTGTGCGTAGGGATGATCCTTCAAAAACGCCTTCCATTCCGGAGAAGTGATTGCCGATTTAAGTACCGGCAGGTACCCGGTTTCCTCGGCCCATTGCAGCGTCGCGTCCTTGGACAACAGGAATTCAATAAACTTCACGGCGGCGTCGCGCTGCGCCTGGGTTGTTCCCACTGTGAATACACCGAGGTTAGTGCCCTGGATTTCTGACTCGCCATTCGCCGGTCCGGCGGGAAGAGGAGCAGCCATCCAGCCATGATGGCCAGCGCTAGCCGAGGCTACATACGGAATCCCCGCGGACGAGCCGATGTACATTGCTACCTTACCGGAGCCGAACGGACCGGACATGTAGCTCGTCTGATACAGGCTGTACGGCTTCAGGCTGAGGAGGTACTCCATCGCCTTTACTCCCTCGGGAGAGTTGAGCAGGCACTTGGTCATGTCGTCGTTAAAGATCGTGCCGCCGGCTTGGTGGAAGAATTCGATAAAGAACTCGGGGTACGGTCGGATTCCGAACCCGTAGTTGCCGTTTTTAGTGAGGGACTTCGCCGTCTGCAGCAGTTCGTCCCACGTTGCGGGCGGAGTCTGGATCAGATCAGTATTGTAGAACAGGACCATCGCCGACTTGTTGAACGGCATCGTCATCAGGACGTTTTTGCCGTTTACCAGGTACGTGTTGTCAACGATCATCGAGTTGGGAAGGTCGTTGATAATGCTCGTCGGCATGACCGGGCCCAGCGGCATTAAAGCGTCGGCCTGGATGTACTTTTCAGTATCATCCTCATACATCTGTGCCATCACCGGTGGATTGCCGGCCATGACGGCCGAAAGCAACTTCTGGGAAAGGGTCCCATAGTTTGCTTGGTAATACAGCGTGATCTTTATGTTTGGGTTGGCCTGCATAAACTCGTTAGCCAATGCTTTCAATGTAGTTTGGTTCTGCTTGGCCATCGCATGCCAGAACGTTACGTTTACTTGTTGTTGCGCCACTCCAGTGGTGGCAAACACCATCAACCCCAATACCGCAAGCGCGAGCAACAGCACTACACTCTTCTTAACCATAACGGAATCACCTCCATAAAATCTTTGCCGGTTCCATGTCTCCTCTCCGTGGTGTGTGTTTTCTTGTAATCACCCCCTTTCTTAAGCGCATCATTTATTGCTTCAGCCCACTGCGGGCTATGCCCTGAATAAACTGCTTCTGAGCGAAGAAGAACAGGATCAGTATCGGGAGCATTGCCATAAGCGATGCGCTCATCAACTGATTATAGTTTGTTCCCACCTCGGAACTGAAAAACGATAGCCCCACCGGCACCGTGCGCATATTCGGTGTATTGGTCATAATCAACACCCACAAAAACGCGTTCCAACTGCCGATGAATTTAAACAGCGCCACCGTCGTAATTCCCGCCCGGGATAACGGTACGATCACACGCCACAAGAATCGTAACCGGCCACAGCCATCGATCCGTGCTGCATCCCATAAATCATCGGGAATGGTCATGAAAAACTGGCGTAACAGGAAGATTCCGAACACTGATGTCAGCCACGGAACGATAAGAATTTGATACGTATTGATCCAATGTAAGTGTGCTGCGAGGATGTAGTTCGGCACGAGAAGCATCTCGCCGGGAATCATCATCGTTCCTAAGAACAGCAAGAACAACGGTTGCTTGCCAAAGAAGTTCATCTTGGCGAACGCGTACGCGGCGAGGATGGTGGTCAGCACTTCTCCAATGGTAGTGGTGATAGCGATGAAGAAACTGTTGATAAAATACGCTCCAAACGGAGCGGTATTCCATGCGGCGATGAAATTTTGCCACTCCCAATGGGACGGGATCCACTTTGGGGGCATGAGCTGGACCTCGTTCGCTGGTTTAAACGCGGTGGATATCATCCACAAAAACGGGAGGCTCATCACAATGGCTCCCAGTAGCAGCAGAAAATACGTGGTAAAGAGATAAGCACGACGTTGCACTACGTAGGCTCTACTCTGCCTAGATAGCCCTCTTTCGCTCACTCTCCCCCTCCTTATCACGCGAGTATACTTTAACGAATAGCACTGGGCAAATCAATGGGAGGTGGAAGGATGGCAGGACGGCTAGAAGTAATTACAGGATGTATGTTTTCGGGGAAGACCGAGGAGCTCATCCGACGGTTAGAGCGGGTGCGCATCGCGCATGGAAATATCCTGTTATTCAAGCCGACAATTGACGATCGCTACGGCACCGACGCGGTTGTGACCCACTACGGCCGCCGGTTTGACGCTCATCTTCTTCCTCCGGGGGAAGAATCGCGTGCAAAGTTGATTGATATCGTCGGCCGCAATGCGCTTAACGACAGCACGGTGGTGGCATTCGACGAGGGTAATTTCTTTTCTGACAAGCTCCCGCCACTGTGCGAAACGTTGGTGAACATGGGCAAGCGGGTGATTGTCGCCGGGCTTGACCTCACGTTCGCCGGAAAGCCGTTTGGGCCAATGCCGACGTTGATGGCGCTCGCTGACACAGTGGACAAGCTGCACGCGGTGTGCGTCAAGTGTGGACAGCCGGCGACTCGGTCCCAGCGCCTGATCGATGGCAAACCAGCGCCGGCGGATGACGTTGTGATCAAGATCGGCGGTAGTGAGGTGTATGAAGCACGGTGTCGTGACTGCTACGAACCCGGTTGAGGATCAGCTCCACTCGCAGTGAGCGCGCGGTCGTGGATTTCGCCAGCACGGTTGACACGCGCGGTGGCGTTGGCTAACATGGGTTTGTCGCCGAGGTGGCGGAATTGGCAGACGCGCATGGTTGAGGGCCATGTGGACAATGAAACGTCCGTGCGGGTTCAAGTCCCGCCCTCGGCACCAAATTGTTTACCATAAGCGGGCCTGGTTATGCGTATCCTAGTTGATGTAATGGGAGGAGATCTTCCTCCAGCTGAGCTCGTCCGCGGCGGGATTGCAGCCGGGCGTGAATTAGACATCGAGATTGGATTTGTCGGTGTTCCCGCCGTTATTCGCAGTGCCCTTGACGAAGAAAGTATTAAGGAAGGCTCCCGGTTTTCCATTATCCCCGCCACGCAGGTCATTAGTATGGATGATGCGCCGGTGCGGGCGGTGCGAGAAAAGCGGGATTCTTCGTTACTCAAAGGCATTATTGCCCTTGGCAATGGTCACGGGGATGGGTTCGTGTCGCCCGGAAACACGGGTGCGGTTGTTGTCGGGTCGATATTGACGCTCGGGCGAATTCGTGGCGTGCCGCGCCCCGGGATTGCTACTACTTTGCCCACGGTGGATGATGGTGTGGTGGTGGTAATCGACGTTGGTGCCACGGTTGATCCAACACCGCGGCATCTCCTGTATTTTGCGTTGATGGGGGGGAGTTACGCGCGCGATGTTCTCGGAGTGCGTACGCCGCGGATCGGGTTGCTGAACATCGGAACGGAGAAATCAAAGGGCAACAAGCTCGTCCAGCACGCGTTCACTCTGTTACAGCAGAGCTCACTTCCATTTGCCGGCAGTGTGGAGGGGCACAATATCCTCACTGCGCATCCGGTTGACGTTGTCGTGTGTGACGGGTTCGTGGGTAACGTGTTTCTGAAGACGCTTGAGGGGGGAACGAGTGCGGTGGTGCACTTGTTGCGGGCCGGAGTGGGCCGAGGCGGCATGCGCACGAAGTTAGGTGGATTGCTGCTGCGGCCGGTATTCCGCCACCTGCGTCACCAATTGTCCTACCAACGGCACGGCGGTGCTCCCCTCCTCGGGGTAAATGGCGTGGTGGTGATCGGTCACGGTCGGTCTGACGCGCGCGCGATCGCTGCCGCAATTGGAGTGGCGAAACGGGCGGCGGAAGT
This sequence comes from Candidatus Bipolaricaulota bacterium, assembly GCA_015485945.1. Lineage (GTDB taxonomy): Bacteria > Bipolaricaulota > Bipolaricaulia > UBA7950 > UBA9294 > S016-54. The sequence goes on from WFSM01000188.1 coordinate 17,921, forward strand.
GGGGTTAAATAAACGAATTGCACAAGGCATTGAGGGGTGGGGAAAAGTTGGGAGCTAAGATAATCGGCACCGGTAGTTATCTTCCGGATAAAGTAGTAACTAACGACGAATTAACGCGGATCGTCGACACGTCGGACGAGTGGATCGTGAAGCGCACTGGGATCCGCACTCGTCACCTTCTCGAGGCGGATGAAATGCCAGCACGGATGGGAATCGCCGCCGCCGAAGCCGCCATCGCTGCCAGCGGCACACCCGCGGATGCGGTTGATCTGTTGATGGTGGCCACTAACTTTCCCGACATGATCAGCCCAGGATCGGCTCCATTTGTTGCCGCCGGCCTCGGATTAGGGCAGCGCCCATTTTTCGATCTCAAAGCGGGATGCTCCGGATTCGTGTACGCGCTCACTGTTGCCGCCGGGCTAATCGACGCTGAGGTGTACGGCCACATTCTTGTAATCGGGGCCGAGGCGTTATCTCGGGTGACCGATTGGGGCGATCGCAAGACGTGCGTGCTGTTCGGAGACGGAGCCGGTGCGGTGCTGCTCGGGCCCGGCACCCACAGCGAGGGAGTACTGGGAAGTTCGCTGCATGCTGACGGGAATAAAGCGATGCTTCTGCACCTTCCCGCTGGCGGAACGCGCACCCCGGCGAGCCATGCCACCGTCGATGCCGGCGCCCATTTTCTCAAGATGGAAGGGTCGGGAGTTTACCGAAGTGCTGTTCCCATGATGGAGACCGCAACAAGGGAGGCGCTCGCTGCCGCCGGGCTCACGCTCGCCGACGTTGATTGGCTGATTCCCCATCAGGCGAACATCCGCATCATCGAATCTCTAATGCGGCGCCTCGAAGTCACATCGGACCGAGTCATCATAAACCTCGACCGAGTGGCGAACACGTCGACCGCTTCCATTCCGATCGCGCTTGACGAAGCGGTACGGGACGGCCGCATTGTTCCCGGCAACATCGTCGTCCTTACCGCGTTCGGCGCTGGAGCTACCTACGGCGCTGTGGTGGTACAGATCTAGCCATGAAGCGGCCGATCGCTTTTTTGTTCCCGGGACAGGGCACCGTTCCCACCGCTCCGCCGCCGGATACGCCGGTAACAACGCGGTTGCTTGCACGTGCGGAGGAAGCTGGACTGCCAATTATCACGTGGATAACCGGACGTGATCCCGGACTTACCCGCACTGCCAACGCTCAGCCGGCGATTTTGATCGACTCGGTGGCCAAGGCGGAGAAACTACGTGCCGCCGGGATCGTGCCCGATTTCGTTGCCGGCCACAGCCTGGGGGAGTACGCAGCGTTGGTGAGCGCCGCGGTAATCACTCCAGAACAGGCGCTGGAGATTGTGATTGAACGCGGACGCTTGATGGGACGTGTCTCCGGCGGGATGGCGGCATTGCTGAAACTCGATAATCGCACCGTGGAAGAAATCTGTGCTGTTGCCGGGGCAACGGTCGCCAACTACAACGGTCCGGGACAGATCGTGATCTCCGGAAACGATGCCGCGGTGGCACAGGCAATGGCGCTTGCCAGCGCTGCCGGCGGGCGGGCGATTCGACTCAACGTATCCGGCCCGTTCCATTCGCCCGCGATGCTACCAGCGCAACAAGAGCTCGCCCGTCACATCGCCACAATCACGTTCCACGACCCGCGCGTGCCGGTCGTGTCGGGGATGACCGGCCAAATCGAGCGCTCGGGCACGCGGTTGCAACAGCTTCTAATGGATCAGATTACCGCATGTGTGCGCTGGGACATGGTAGTGGCGACGCTGACGGCGGCTCAGGTGCGCACGGCGGTCGAGGTCGGTCCAGGAGCGGTACTCACCCGCATCGGCCGCCGGATCACCGACCGTGTCGAATTCATTCCGTACGAGGAGGTGCCTGATGGGGGAACTTGACGGACGGGTGGCAGTGGTTACCGGTGGCACACGGGGAATTGGACGCACGATTGCGGCCTGGTTGCATCGTGAAGGCTGTTCGGTTACAGTCCTTGCCCGCGACGAGAAAGCGGGAGCCGCACTGGAAGCTGAGTTGCCCGGGGTGGAATTCATAGCGGCTGATGTGTCCATATTCCCGCAGGTAAAGGCGGCAGCGGAGCTGGTTCAGGCACGCCACGGACACATCGATTACCTCGTCAACAACGCTGGGATCACACGTGATCGGTTGATCCTACGCATGAGAGAGGAGGAGTGGCAGCGGGTGATTGACATAAACCTAACCGGTGTGTACCACACTATCCGCGCGTTCCTGCGCTACATCATAAAAGCACGGGATGGCGCGATTGTCACTATCTCCTCAGTTGTCGGAGAGACGGGGAACCCCGGACAGGCGAACTACGCTGCTGCCAAGGCAGGGCTTGTCGGGCTGTCCCGCAGCGTGGCCAAGGAAGTCGCCAGTCGTGGGGTGCGGGTTAACGTCGTTGCTCCAGGGTTCATCGATGTGGGCATGACTATAGACCTTCCGGATGACGTCCGTGCTTCTTACTTATCCCGCATTCCGCTTAACCGCGCTGGTGCGCCGGAGGAAGTGGCTGCGGTGGTGGAGTTCTTGCTATCGCCGCGCGCTTCCTATATAACTGGACAAGTTATTCACGTTAATGGGGGGCTGTACCCCTAGGAAAGTGCCTATAAAAGGGAGGTGTATGCATAGATGAGCGACATCGCAGACAGGGTGAAGGCGATCATCGCCGATCAGCTAATGGTCGACCCCGAGGAAATCACGGACGACGCCTCGTTCGTTGAGGATCTCGGCGCCGATTCTTTGGACACCGTGGAGCTGATTATGGAGTTTGAGGATGAGTTCGGGATCGAGATCTCGGACGAGGATGCGGAAAAGATCACCACGGTGGGGGAAGCGATCACCTACCTGGAGAAGCTGGTAGAGGAGAAAGAAGAATAGAAGCTTCATCCGATGTGCGGAACGGGACAAGCGGCACAGCGGTTGTCCCTTTTTCTTTGAAGTGAGTTGTGCGTGCTCTATCATTGGATGAGGTGATCTACATGCGGGAAGGCGAACGACGTGGTCCGGTCGGTAACGATCGTGCAAATCCGTATTACGAGGGGCGGAAGTACCCAGAACCGACGGTGTGTCCCCGATGCGGTCTGGTGTACCAAGACGGGCGCTGGCAGTGGGTGGAGACGCCGCCATCCGGCGTAGTTCATCACAGCCTGTGCCCGGCGTGTCGGCGCGAAGCCGATCGCTACCCAGCGGGGCTGGTATACCTGAGCGGTGGTTATTTCACCGCCCATCGTGACGAGATTCTGAACCTCACGCGCAACCAGGAACAAATAGCGGCGGCGACACGGCCGCTGCAGCGCATCATGTGGATCGAAGACCACGACACCGGCGTGGAGATCGCAACCACCGATTCTCACCTTGCAACCCGGATCGCCCGTGCGGTAGAGAGCGCATGCAAGGGAACGCTCACGATCAAGCAAGCGCCGCAAGAGCCGCTGGTGCGGTGTTATTGGGAGCGCGATGACTGAGTTCGCCGCCCAATCCATTGGTGAATTTCTGGCGGACCTCGCTTCCGCTGATCCCACTCCGGGCGGAGGGTGCGTCGCCGGGCTCGTCGGTGCGTTCGCAGCGGCACTGGGGAGCATGGTAGGGGCAATTGCGGGAAAGAAGAGTCACCACCCCGAATTGGCAGCGGTTACCCGCGCTATGGACTCCCTGCGGGCAGAGTTTCTCGAACTGGCCGCTGAGGACACAGCGGCGTTTGACGCGGTGATGGCGGCATACCGCGTTCCTAAGGATGATCCGACACGGCGGGCTGCTATCGATGATGCCCTTGGCGGTGCCGCTGCCGTACCGCTGCACACGGCAGAAAAATGTGTCGAACTGCTACAGGACCTTAATCGGCTCGTTTCCCATGCCACGCCGCAAAGTGTGAGCGACATCGGGGTGGCGGTGCGGTTGGCCGCTGCCGCGTTGGAGTCAGCGTTGCTCAACGTCACAATCAATCTTGCTTATATGCGCGATCCTGCCCGAATTGCGGCTGACAAGGCGCAGTGCGAACAACTGCGTACGGCCGGGGCGCAACTGGCGGCGGCGGGAAAGGCGGCGGTCGCGGAGCGAATGCCATGACCCGCATTGGCGTGATCGCGGACGTCCACGGCAATCTGCCCGCACTGGATACGGTTCTCGCCGCTCTCAACGCCGTCGGCGTCGATCAAATCGTGTCCTGCGGCGATATCGTCGGCTACGGACCATGGCCGCGTGAGGTGATCGCCCGCCTCCGTGCTGTGAACGTACCGAGCGTGCAGGGGAACCACGATGCCGCTGCGGGCGGTGTCTTGCCCACTGATCACTTTACCGCGGCGGCGCGGGCGGCGATCGACTGGATCAAGGCCAGGCTCACCCCTGAGGACGGCGCGTTTCTCGCCGCCTTGCCATTGACGACCGTCATCGCCGGGATGACCGTGGTGCACGGCAGCATGCGTGGTCCGCTATGGGAGTACATCCTCGATTCATGGACCGCGGGAGAGAGCTTCCGCCGCCTCGAGACCGACATTGGTCTGTTCGGGCATTCTCACATTCAAGGCGGGTTCACTGCAGCCGGAAGTAAGGTGGACACAATCGATCCTCGTACTGGAGAGATCGACATCATTCCAGGAATGCGCTACTTGATCAACCCGGGCAGCGTTGGTCAGCCGCGCGACGGCGATCCCCGCGCTGCATACGCGATCATCGATCTCGACGTTCCCAAGGTCAGCTATCGCCGTATTGCGTACGACATCACCACTACCCAGCGGGAGATTAACCGCGTCGGACTCCCCCGCGAGCTTGCCGATCGGTTGAGTGTGGGGCGATGAATGCTGATCGAGAGCTGGCTGTAGCGATTCGGGCCGCCCGCGTTGCGGGTGCGATTGTGCGCGGTGGCATCAGCATAGACAAGCATACGCAGTTCAAGGCGAACGACCGCGATCCGGTGACGGTATTCGATAAGTACAGCGAGCAGGCGATCGTGGAGATTCTGCATGCGGAGTTTCCAGACTACGGCGTGTTATCCGAAGAGGGATTGGACTCCGCCGGGGTCACGCCGTGTCGGTGGGTGATCGACCCGCTTGACGGGACGAATAACTATGTGCGGCGGGTGCCGCAGTTCGCAGTGTCGATCGGCCTGGAGTGCAGTGGCGAAGCGGAAATCGGCTGCATTTACGACCCGATGCGCGATGAGTTATTTACCGCCCGCCGTGATGTTGGTGCGTGGTGCAACGGAACCCCCCTGCGGGTGAGCGAAACGACGATGTTTAAAGATGTGCTTGTCGCGGTGGAGCTTTCGTCCTATCCGGACCGGGCGCGGACATTGTACGGCAAAATTCGTCCCCTCATCGGCCGGGTACGTGGTATGCGTGCGTACGGATCAGCGTGCCTCGATCTCGCCTACGTCGCCGCTGGATGGGTGGACGCTGCTATATTTCTCTCGCTGTCGCCGTGGGACGTTGCCGCTGGGATTCCCCTCATCATTGCGGCCGGGGGTACGGTGACCGATCTTAACGGCGATCCGCTTGTCGACCCGCATGACGGTCTGATCGCGTCCAATGGCGCTCTCCACGCCGAACTTCTCGCGCTGATTAACGAATGACAGCAACGGGACTGGCGCGCTATCGCGGAATAATTTCGGATTGGGATAAGTTTAGTACCACCTGTGCCCAGCCGCTGCCAACCACGATCAGAAGTAACACTCTGCGCGTCAGCGCACACGAGTTACAGCTGCGGTTGACGGAGCACGGGTTTATCCTCACCCCGTACCCCGAGATCCCGGCGCTATTCCGTGTCACCCCGGCTGGTATTGGCAAGACGATCGAACACTGGTTGGGGCTGTTCTACGTCCAGGAGGCGACACAGGCGTTGCCCGTAATCGCGCTGTCCCCCCAACCGGGTGAGACGGTGCTCGATATGTGTGCCGCCCCCGGCGGCAAGACGACCCAGATTGCGGCGGCGATGGACAATCGTGGATTGCTGATGGCGAACGAGCCGAACGGACGCCGGCAACAGGCGTTGCTCTCCAACATAAACCGCCTCGGGGTGATCAACGCGGTGATAACTGCCTACCACGGCGAGTCGTTCCCGATGCGGATGTCGTTTGATCGCGTGCTGATCGACGCTCCGTGCTCGGCGGAGGGCACGGGACGGAAGACACCAGCCCTGCGCACTGGTGCCACCCTGGCCACAATCCGCCGGTTGGCCGGCATCCAGCGGCGGTTGATCGTGCGCGGGTACGACATCCTTCGTCCCGGCGGGGTGCTTGTCTACTCAACGTGTACGTTCGCCCCGGAGGAGAATGAGGCAATCGTAGCGGCGTTGCTCGCTGTTCGAGACGCCCATGTCGATGAAATCGACGTCCCGGTGCCGCACGCTGCTGGAGTTACGCACTGGCAGGGTACGGATTTCCCGGCTGCGGTTGCGCGTTGTATCCGAATTTATCCCCATCACTTCGACAGCGGAGGTGGGTTTATTGCTCGCATCAGAAAACCAGAGCGTTAGGGACGAGGTCATCTCCTACTTTGCCACCCGATTTGGAGTGGCAGAGGCTGCGTTCGCCAGGATCGTGTTTATTCCCCGTACCGACGATGTATGGGCAGCGAGCGCACTGGCACCCGCGACGTTGACCATTCTCCGTCCCCCGGGGGTGCGGGCGGTGCGGCGCTGGAATGGCGGCCTCAAGCCAACGAGCGTGTTTCTCCGGTTTCTCGGTGGTCGCATCACCGCCGCCCGTGTGGAGATCGAGGATTGTGCCATCCTGCACACAGTGCTGCGAGGCGGGACGATTCCAGCACGGGTAACGTTGGGATACGTCGCGCTCGTGTTCCGTGGTGACGTCATCGGATGTGGAATTGCGCGCGCAGACGCGGTTAAAGCTGTTATCCCCACCGGGCGACGCCAGGCACTGCTGGAGATCATTTCTGCCGGATGTGATCTACATCACGGAAATTTACCCCCCGATTCTGGTAACATAGTCCTCGATTGAGGGGACAAATGAATAAGGAGGTAAAGATGCGAGGCAGAAAAACAATAGCATTAGTGCTTGGCTTAGTGGTCGGGCTGTTTGCCTACGGAATCGTGCAGGCAGCGCCGCAGAACATCGTCCTGATTATCGATGCTTCCAACAGCATGAACGCGGTGCTCAGTGGGCAAACGCTGATCACAACGGCAAAAGGAGCGGTATCTGAATTACTGGATACGCTTCCCGCTGGAACGGATGTTGGGATCATCGTGTACGGGCACCGCCTGCCGAAGACGAACCCAAAGAGCTGTGAGGACATTCAACAGATGTTTCCGCTGACGCCGCTTTCCACAGCGGTGCGCGATCAGATGATCGCTGCCGTGCAAAAAATCAACGCGCAGGGGATGACCCCGCTCGCTGCTGCGCTCACCCAGGCCGAGGGCATGTTCAACAACACATCGGGCAAACACGTGATACTTCTCCTCACCGATGGAGTGGAGACGTGTAACGGCGACCCGGTGGCAGTCGCCGCCAAACTGAAGGCGCTGACCCCGCCGATCGAGCTTGACATCGTCGGGTTCGCGGTTACTGCGCAGGCACGGGATACGCTCACCAAGATGGCGCAGTCGACCGGGGGGGAGTATCGTGACGTCAGTGCGGCCAAGGACTTGTTCGCCGCCCTTGCAGCCGCAGTTGCCACAAAAACAACGCCGGCCAAGCCACAAGTCCCGCCGGAATTCGCGTGTATGGGCATCACTAACGTGATCTACGGAACCAACGGCAACGACACCCTGTACGGCACGCCGGGCAACGACCTGATCTACGGCCTCGGCGGCAACGATTTGATTATCGGTCTGGGCGGCAACGATGTGCTCATCGGGGGTCCCGGTAATGACATCATCGAAGGCGGTGCGGGCAACGATTTGATCATCGGTGGAACGGGTAACGATACCCTGTTCGGCGGTGCGGGCAACGATGTGCTCATCGGGGGCCCGGGCAACGATTCGCTGGAGGGCGAAGCGGGCAATGACTGCCTCAACGGCGGTCCGGGCAACGACAAGCTCCTCGGTGGGCCGGGGCAGAACCGGTTGTACGGCGGTGGCGGTAATGACGTGATGCTCGAGGGCAAAGTCGTGAGTACCCCGTGTTGGTTCTCGCAGCCACCGTGTGCCGCGTGCGGTTCCGTTGCCACTCCTCCGCAATCGTGTACCGCTCCGTGCATCGCCAAAGTAGTCGATGAAGGGGCGACGATCCGGCTACACGGATCCGTCTCCAGTACCGACTGCGGCGCCGTTAAAGTCCACTGGCAGGCGACAGCAGGTACGTTCGATGATCCCAATCAGCTCAACCCGTTGTATACCGCGCCGATGACGTCCAACTGCGGCGGGGAGGATGTAAAGGTGACCCTCACCGCGGTTGATAAGTGCGGTGCGACGTCGTCCGATTCGTTCTACCTCCATGTGCGGAACGTAAATCACCCGCCGGTGGTGAACGCCGGACCTGATGTTACGGTCAATGAAGGTGGGACAATTCAGCTCACCTGCTCCGCGTCCGATCCCGATGGTGACGCGCTCTCTTACCACTGGACGATCTCCGGGGGTCAGGGAACGCTCAATAATCCATGCATCCTTCACCCCATTTACACCGCGCCGCTGGTCAACTCGTGCGCGGGTGAGGATGTAGTTCTCACGCTTACCGTGACCGACGCGTGTGGAGCGAGTTCATCCGACAGCCTCATCGTACACGTGCGTAACGTCAACAAGCCACCGATCGTCAAGCTCGGGCCAACGTTCTCCATGCGCGAGGGGACGAGCAAACAACTGACCGCAGTCGCTACTGACCCCGAGTGTCAGCACCTCACGTACTACTGGACCGCATCGGCGGGCAAATTCGACAATCAGTTTTCTGCGCATCCAGTGTACACCGCGCCCCTCACCAATTCGTGCACCGGTGAGAACGTATCGATAACCCTAACTGTAACCGATCCGTGTGGCGCGAGTGCGTGTGACTCCATGTTAGTACATGTGGAAAACGTGGACACTCCACCACAGGTCAAAGCCGATCCGTAACGGCACTAAATTCAAGACCGTTGGCCGATCCGTTCCGCCGGTTCCCATAGGCGGAGCGGATCGCTTTTTGCCCGACGGCTATCATCACGGCGGGGCGAGACCACTACTACGATTGGCAAACAGGTACAATAGACCGATGAACCCAAAGCGAGTGGCGATCACCGGGTATTACGGCTGTGGCAACATCGGCGACGAGGCGTTGCGGGAGGCCATCGTTGCCGCGCTCGTGGACGTGGGAATCACACCGCTCGTCATTGCCGGGCATGATCGATTCCGCCCTGGGAAAATCGTATCGGCCGTCCGAGGAACCGTTGGCGTCGTCCTCGGTGGCGGTGGATTGCTTCAGAATGCGACAAGCTCCCGCTCGCTCTACTATTACCTCGGGCTGATCAAGCTTGCCCGCACTCTGCGCCGGCCGGTGTTCCTCGTCGGCCAGGGGCTGGGGCCGATCACCGGCACGTTCGCCCGTGCCGTCACCCGACGCGTTTTGTCTCGGGTTGACTACCTTGGGGTACGGGATCAGGCGAGTCGAGATCTCGCCGTACAGCTCGGGATCGCGGCCGCGCTCGACGGCGACCTGTTCTTCCTCAATCCGCCGGGGAGTGAACCCGAATCACGGCCCGATCCCCCGCGGATCGGGGTCGCACTCTCCGGAAGGTCGATCGCGGGAAGACTGGCGGACTGGAGACGGTTCACCGCTGTGCTCGCCGCCAGATACGAGATCGTGTTCATTCCGTTCTTTTCCCGTGAGGACCGCGCTACCGCGGAGAAGATCGCTGCTGATCTTCCGGCCGCACGGGTGGAGATCCCGGGCTCGGTCGCGGCGGCGCAGGCCTTGATCGGGGGACTTTCACTTCTCATCTCGTCGCGCCTCCACCCGCTCGAGTTCGCGCTCCGTGCCGGGGTCCCGATGATCGCGGTCCCGGCCGACCCGAAGATCGCCGCGTTCGGCGCCGAGATCAAAGCACTCGGTGGACCTGACATCCCGTGTGTGGAATTTCCGCGCTCCGATGACGTAATCGCACTTCTGGGCAATCCGCCCCCGGAACCCCGGTTTGTCGCCGCGTACACCGCGCTCCATCAACGCACGAAAGCCGGGTTCGGGCGATTCCTGACCGCGTTTTTGCAGCAGACCGGAGGTAACGATGACTGACGCAGTCCATGTTCCGGTGCTGCGTGCGGAAGTAGTGCGTTTCCTCACCCCGAAACCGGGCGAGATCTACGTTGACGGTACGGTTGGGCTCGGCGGACACGCCACGGCGATCCTGTCTGCCGGAGCTGATGTCCGCCTTATCGGGATCGACCGCGATCCTGCCGCTCTCGCGCACGCGCGGGAGAACCTTGCCCAATTCGGGGACCGCGTGACGCTGATCCATGGTAACTACCGCAGCCTGGCGGGGATCCTGTCCGAGCTTGGGATCGCCGCGATCGACGGATTCCTCCTCGACCTCGGTCTCTCCTCTCTCCAGCTTGACACCCCGGATCGCGGATTCAGCTTCCGGACTGACGGCCCGCTCGACA
>WFSM01000189.1 GCA_015485945.1 Candidatus Bipolaricaulota bacterium
ATGTAGGGGACCGCTAGCCCCCCACCTAGCACAGGCGTTGGCGGAGGGGGCGGGATTTGAACCCGCGGTACCCTTACGGGTACAACAGTTCTCCAAACTGTCGGCTTCGACCGCTCACCCACCCCTCCGGGCGGTATCGATTCTAGATGGGCCGGGAACGGATTTCAACCACGGCGCGGTGATCGCCATTCGGAAACCGGACGGGTATAATAAAATAACCACGTCATTTACACGGGAGGATGATCGGTGGAGGAGAAAAAAGTTGCGTTGCGCGAGCTGTTGGTGAAGCACCCGGCTGATATCGCTGAGGTGCTTTCTAATCTGTCCGACGAAAAAGCAGCGGAACTTCTCCACCATTTGTATCTGCGCAGGGCGGCGGCCGAACCGCTCGGTGAGATGGAACCGGAGGATTCGGCTGATCTGATCACTGAACTTGACCGCGACGAGGCCACCAAGATCCTCGCCCGCATGGACCCGGACGACGCGGTCGACCTGCTTGAAGAACTACCCGACGACCTCCAGCAGGATATCCTATCGCACCTGAACCGCACGCAATCCCAGATCCTCACCAAACTTCTCGCCTATCCGCCCGACACCGCTGGTGGATTGATGTCGCCGGAGGTGGTCGCCCTCCCCCTCACAATGAGCGCCCAGGAAGCGATCGATTATCTGCGGCGTAAGACGGAAGAAGCGGAAACGATCTACTATGCGTACGTGGTCGACGACGCCGGCAAACTAGAAGGAGTGATATCGCTGCGTGACCTCGTTCTCGCTCGCCCCGAGACGCAGTTGTCCGCGTTGATGCAGCGGGATGCGGTATCGGTGCCGGTTAACGCCGATGCTGAGGATGTCGCCCGCCTGTTCGACAAGTACAACTATTACGCCCTGCCGGTTGTCGACGCCGATCGCAAGCTGCTCGGGATCATAACCATCGATGATGTCATCGACGTCATCCGCGACGAAACGACGGAAGACATCTATCGGTCACACGGCGTCCCGCTTGAAGAGCGCGTCGACACGCCGTGGTACGTATCGGTGCGGGGCCGACTGCCGTGGCTGTACTTTAACCTCCTCACCGCATTTCTTGCTGCATCGGTGGTGGGAGCGTTCGAGTCAACAATCGCCAAATACGCCGTGCTCGCATTCTTCATGCCGATTATCGCCGGGCAGGGAGGAAACGCGGGGATGCAGACTGTGACGATTGTTACACGGGGAATTGCGCTTGGGGAGGTACCGAAGGGAGAGGGATGGCGGCTCTTGAGTAAGGAATTGGTCCTCGGTTTGCTGGACGGCGTGGCGATGGGATTGGTGGTGGGAGCGGTGGGAATGCTGTGGAAGCACACAATGACATTGGGATTAGTCGTGTTTCTGGCAATGACGTTTAACATGATCACTGCGGGGATAGTGGGAACGGTGATCCCACTCTCGTTGCGCGCGTGTCGACTTGATCCAGCGTTAGGAGGCTCGATCTTTCTCACCACGTTCACCGACACACTGGGGTTCGCGTTTCTGTTCTTGTTGGCGCGCGCGTTCCTGCCGGGGTTGTAATGAGCCGCACCGTTGCCCCATGGTCATACCCGTTGATATTGGCGTTGCTCGGAGTTGTGCTGTTTTTCGGACATCTTTCGCCAGCGTGGCGGGGAATAATCGGCGCAGAGAGCATCTTGTTCATGATCTACTTAATTGCGCGTTCACACCGGTCTGGTGGTGCACGTGCGCCGGCAAATCTTCTCCCGCTGTTTCCCGGACATCTCCTGCTGCTGTTCGCCATTGCGACGTTTTCTCCGCCCCCGGCGCTGCTGGTTGGACTGTGGACAGTGGTCCCGGCGGCGAGCGTTACCTACGATATCATCGGCACGTCGCGATTTGTGCCGGGAAAGGTGTCGATTTTGTCCGTGGTTTACTGTATAATTTGGGCCGATCTCTTCTTCCTTTTGGAGCGGATTATCAAGTTAGGAAGAGAACTTACCTCGGGAGAAGAGCTGGTCGTGGGGGCCGTATTTGTTGTCGTAGGTATCCCGTTCTTGGGAATTGGGGTTTATCGACATGTACGGCAGGTGATAAGTAAGGAGTGATAGAACATGAGTAAAGCGCTTGTTTTCTTGTCCGGGGCGATTGTCCTGCTGTTTGAATCCCTGGCGTGGGGAGATACTGCAACCCCGTCTGGCGGCGGTAGTCAATCGATTATATCGCTGGTGGTCATTCTTGGGATATTCGCCGCGGTATTTTACTTTATGTTGATCCGCCCTCAACGCAAGCGGCAGGCAAAACACAGTGAGCTTGTTTCCAGCCTAAAGCGGGGAGATAAAGTCGTTACCGCGGGCGGAATTTATGGTGAAATCGACTCCATCGGGGACACATCGATTGTGCTCACCCTGGAGGACGGAGGAAAAATTCGCATCGCTAAGTCGAGTATCGTCGACAAGCGTGCCAAATAAATCGGGGGGAGGTTAGAAGATGGCGCATTCCAGCTTGTCCCGGAGCCACTCCAATATGACCCGGGCTGATTGGCTTCGGGCAGGAAGCATTTTCGCGGTCCTGATTATTTCGCTTTCATTTCTCTACCCGTTTTGGCCTATCAACAAGGTAGTTCATCTCGGGCTTGATTTGCAGGGCGGGGTACGGTTGGTTCTCCAAGCGCAAGGAATCGACAAGATGACCCCGGCCCAACGTGATGACACGATAAACAGGATCATTACTATCCTCACCAACCGTGTTGACCAGTACGGAATGGCCAACGCGGAGATCAAGCGCTTGGGGACCGACCGCGTGTTGGTCAACCTGCCGGGGACGAAAGATCCGGCGCAGGCGCGGCAGTTGATCGGTGAGACGGCAATGCTGCAGTTTATGAAAGTGATACAAGCGGGGACAAGCCCCAACGATAACCTTATTCCCGCGTCCCCGAACCAGGAAGTGTTGAAGGACCGCAACGGCATTCCGTACATCGTGGAGCGGCAGCCGCTCCTCACCGGTGCTGCCCTGTCGGACGCGCGGGTGCATACCTCGCAGGGGATTCAAAACGCGGGGCAGTTGTTTATTGCGCTCACGTTCAATCCCAAGGGGGCGCAGCAGTTTGTGGACGCACTCCGGCAATTGAATGTTGGAGATCGATTGGCGGTTGTCCTGGACAACGTGATTTACAGCGCGCCAGAGATCACACAATCGATCAAGAATGCAGCCGCCAAGGGCTGGCGGGCGGTGCAGAACTCAACGACGATTCAAGGCCATTTCACCACGGACGAAGCAAAACGGATCGCGATTGTCCTCCGTGCCGGTGCGCTACCGGTAGCGGTAAACGTGGTCGATGAAAATGCCGTCGGCCCGACATTAGGAAGGGACTCGATCAATCGTGGGATGATCTCAATTGTAGTTGGGTTCATCCTCATTTTGCTGTACATGCCGATGTACTATCGGCTGTTCGGCCTGATAGCGAATATCGCGTTGTTCCTCAACATGTTCATCCTGTTCGCGTCGCTGCATATCTTTAATGCTACCCTGACGTTACCGGGAATCGCCGGTATCATCCTGACAATCGGTATGACGGTGGATGGGAACGTGATCATTTTCGAGCGCATTAAGGAGGAGCGCCGTGCTGGGAAGTCACCGCTCGCTGCAGTGCGCACCGGGTTTGAGAAATCACTGTCCACCATCGTTGATGCCAACGTTACCACCATCCTTACCGCGTTTATCCTCCTGCTTGTGGGGACCGGGCCGATCAAGGGATTTGCAATCACGTTGGGCATCGGTGTGATTGGAAGCATGTACTGCGCTCTCGTTGCCAGTCGGTCCCTCATCGAAAAAGCAGGGTTTGCCAACTTTATCCCGGCTAAGGTTATGACTGACGAGAAGTAACCACGATAAGCAGCTGTATAAGGGCATCTTCGGCACGAACGCCGCCGCGTTTCACCGCTTGATCGAGCTCGATCCCGCAGGCAAGCGCGGCGGCGAGTTCTGTTAGCGTGTAGTTTCGTGCTTGCCCAAACAGTCGGCGCGCGAGCCACTCCGGCACACCGATGAGCGGCGCCATCTTCCCCGGATTGAACCCGGCGTCAATCAGCATGCGTACACTGAGAAGACGGGTTAAGTGGTGGACGAGGATCGAAAAGACGCGGGATGAGTTGATGTGGACCGCGCTCAATGCCGCCAGCGCGGCGGGTAGATCCCGTTCCCCCACGCGGTCGACGATCGGGTAAGCCGATTCTTCCCCGCTGGTGAACGCTAGTGCGGACATCACCTCCAGCGTGATCGGTTCCGATCGCGCGTAAGTTGCGAGCTTATCCGCTTCCGCAGCGGCCGCCAACAGGTCCCCGCCGGTTCGCAGCGCCACCTCGGCAGCGATTTCAGGTGATACCGGTACGCCGTGCTGCTCGAAGATCGTTCTTGCCCACCCGGTCAGGCTTTTCCCCCGCGGACGCGGGAATCCTTGCACGTCGCCGATCGGCTTGATCTTTTTGGCCAACGCTGCCGTCGCCGGCCCATTCTCTGCTACCAGCGTGAGGTACGTATCGGGAGCGAACGAACCGGTGATGATGGGATACAGCGTTCGGATCGGCGTTATCGCTTCCGGATGCCGCAGCACGAAGTGACGGCGCGGGGCAAACAGCGATCCCGAAGAAAGCTCGATCGCAAATGCCTTGAGGTCGAGTTCATCGCCGAACCTAACGATCCGCTCATCGGCGGCGATTGCGGCATCGCGGGCGGCGAGCGCGCGCTCACACTGATACGGTTCGCCGTAAACCAGAGTGATTATTGGGGCAGACATGTTCCTCCACTGTGCACAGGTGACGTAATCATAGCTGGGGAAAATCATCCCGGCAACACCGGGTTCAAATTTAACCGCTGCGAGGACAGAGATTAGTTTACGGAATGCACTGCAGGGCGATGATGATTATACTTGCAGGTGATATGCGAATCTTGCGGGGGAACGACAGATTATGGTGTACAGACTGCCCGGTGGTTACCGCATGTGTGGTTGCTTCCATTGGTGATAAAGGTCGTCAGCGAATAACCGAGAATTTGCGATTTATCTCATATCGTGATGGGGAGGTTATTTTCCGCCAGGGTGACCCGGTGCGCGGTTTGTACGTTCTCTGCCGTGGATGGGTAAAATTGCGTCTTATCACCCCGGCTGGCGAAGATCTTCTCGTTAGATTTTGCACTCCCGGCGAAATCCTTGCTGGTACGGCATCGCGAAAATACGCATATTCTGCAGTTACTGTCGGCGTTTCCACTGTGG
>WFSM01000190.1 GCA_015485945.1 Candidatus Bipolaricaulota bacterium
AACGACCCCCTTCTCTGGGTCGTGCAGGACTCGAACCTGCAACCGACGGATTAAGAGTCCGTTGCTCTGCCAGTTGAGCTAACGACCCATGCAAATCGATGTTACGGGATGGTCATTTTTCTGTCAAGTGACCATGTCGGACGGGGGCTCCTCGTGCACGGAAGTGAGAGCGGTGAGGCGGAGGCGAAACGCATCCAGGCGCCGGTTGGCATCCTCAAACCGGTTGAGTGAATTGCGCAGGTGTTTACCCACCAGTTGAAAGTCGGAGTCGAGCTGCCCGAACGCCCCGGTCAGTTCCTGCAATTGCCCCAGAATGAGGGTGACGTTCTCGGAGAGACGCAGTCCATTTAATCCAATGAGAATCGTCTGAAGATAGGCATAGAACGAATTCGGTGACACCGGGATTACGCGCCGCGCGGTGGCGTATGTAAACAGGTCATAATCCGGCGGCAGGGAGGGATCGCGGGTAATCACCTCATAGTATACGTTTTCCGCCGGGATGTACATCAGGGCAAAATCGAGCGTTCCCTCCGCCGGACGGATGTACTTGTCTGCGATCGCATCGATGTGTTTACGCACATCACGGATGAGGGCTCGTTTCACCTTGGTGCGGTCCGCGTCGGTCGCGGCATCGCGGAGGCGGGAAAAACTCTCCAGCGGGAACTTGGCGTCGATCGGCACGAGATGATCGGCGAGGCGGATTGCCGCATCCACCGTCTGGCCGTCCCGAAATGCATACTGCAGTGTAAACCGTTCCTGAGGCAGGATTTCCCGTAGGATCTCACCGAGGAACGTTTCCCCGAGGCCGCCGCGCAGCTTGGGAGTGCGTAAGATCTCCTGCAGGCCTGCGATGTCGCGTCCGACCTCGTAGATCCGCTTGTTGGCTTCGGATAGTGCCCCCAGCGACCGCTTCACTTCCCCAATTACCGCGGTTGCCTTGTCCAGTCGGGAGTCGATCTTCTCCCCGGACCGGGCCGACACCTCGACCGCGGTTTTCAGTTGCGCCTGGACCTGATTGGTGAGGGAATCGAGCCGCGCCGTGAGCTGGGCGAGCTGGCCAGCGAGGTTTTCTTGACTTGCCGCCACCGCCTCCCGCACTTCCCCACGCAGGGATTCAATCTGGGTACGGTCGGTTCCGACCCGCGTCCGCACGATGAGGTAGACGACGAGGGTGGCGACTGCCGCAGCGAGCAGGACTGTCAGGACGGTCATCTTCCCTCCCGTGTCCCAGCGGGGAGTCGGTCACGCAGGATCTCGGCAAGGTACCTTCCCGTGTACGAACGCGGCGTGAGGGCGATCTCCTCCGGGGTGCCAACCGCGATCACTTGTCCGCCGCTGTCGCCGCCTTCGGGACCGAGGTCGATGATCCAATCCGCGGTCTTGATCACATCCAGGTTGTGTTCGATCACCACCACC
Organism: Candidatus Bipolaricaulota bacterium; assembly: GCA_015485945.1. Taxonomy (GTDB): domain Bacteria; phylum Bipolaricaulota; class Bipolaricaulia; order UBA7950; family UBA9294; genus S016-54. Next base: position 1,417 of record WFSM01000190.1, read on the forward strand.
GTGTTGCCGGAATCGACGAGGCGATGCAGCACTTCGAGGAGTTTCTCAACGTCAGCGGAGTGGAGCCCGGTTGTGGGCTCATCGAGGATGTACAGGGTCTTGCCGGTGGAGCGTTTGGACAGTTCTTTGGCGAGCTTCACCCGCTGCGCTTCCCCGCCGGACAGCTCCGGCGCCGGCTGGCCAAGGGTAATGTACGACAACCCGACGTCGTACAGTGTCTGGAGCTTGCGCCGGACGCGCGGGATGTTGGCGAAGAACGTGAGCGCCTCCTCGACAGTCATTGCGAGCACATCGGCGATTGACTTGCCCTTGTACTTGATCTGCAGCGTCTCGCGGTTGTAGCGCGTCCCCTTGCACACCTCGCATGGGACGTACACATCGGGGAGGAAATGCATCTCGATCCTCTCCACCCCCTGTCCCTGACACGCCTCGCAGCGCCCACCCTTGACGTTGAAACTGAACCGCCCCGCGGTGTAGCCGCGCAGGCGGGCGTCCGGGGTGCGGGCGAACAGGGCGCGGATTTCGTCGAACACCTTGGTGTAGGTGGCCGGGTTAGAGCGCGGGGTGCGCCCAATCGGGGACTGATCGATCTCGATCACCTTGTCGATGTGTTCGATTCCGCGGATGTCCTCGTGCGGTCCGGGGCGGCGTACCGTCTGGTGGAGGCGATGCGCTGTCCCGCGGTAGAGCACGTCCTCGACAAGCGAGCTCTTCCCCGACCCGGACACTCCGGTGACGCACACAAATTTTCCGAGCGGAAAGTCGACGTCGATGTGTTTGAGATTGTGTGCCGCCGCTCCGAGGACGCGTAGGTGGTTTCCGTTCCCGGTGCGACGTTTGGCCGGGATCGGGATCCGCCGCTTGCCGGATAGGTACTGCCCAGTAATCGAGCGGTCGCACACCGCCACCGCCGCGGGCGGGCCGGCGACAACGACCTCACCGCCGTGACGACCGGCGCCGGGACCGAGGTCAACGATGAAGTCCGATTCCCGCATCGTCTCCTCGTCGTGCTCGACCACGATCACGGTGTTTCCCAGGTCGCGCAGCCCCTTAAGTGTCGCCAGCAGGCGCCGGTTGTCGCGCTGGTGCAGCCCGATCGACGGCTCGTCGAGCACGTACAACACTCCGGTGAGTTGGCTCCCGATCTGAGTGGCGAGCCTGATCCGTTGCGCCTCTCCACCGGCGAGTGTTCCTGCTTGGCGGTCGAGGGTGAGGTAGTCGAGCCCGACCGCGACCATGAACCCGAGCCGCGCCTTGATCTCCTTCAGAATCTGAGCGGCGATCATCTCCTCGCGCGGGGAAAGTTCGATGTTCTCGAAGAACGTGAGCGCGCTCCTGATCGACAGGGTTGTCACCTCGTGAATGTTGAGTCCGTTAATCGTTACCGCCAGCGCCTCCGGTTTGAGCCGCGCCCCGTGGCACACCGGGCACGGCAAGGTGGCCACGAACTGTTCCAGCTCGTCGCGCCACTCCTGCGACGTTGTCTCGCGGTACCACCGTTCCAGCATCGGGATCACCCCGGGAAACGCGCGTCGCACTGTGCGTGTGCGCCCGGAACTCGATGTGTAGTCGAATGAGATCGTCTTGCCGTTCGTTCCGTACAGGATCACATCGAGCTTTGCCTTAGGGAGCTTTCCGAGCGGTTTGAACGGGTCGATTTTCAAGAGTTGGGCGACCGCGTTCATCTGCCCCTCAAACCAGCGCGACTTGGAATCGGCAAACGGGATGATTCCCCCGTTCAGTATGCCCTTCGTCGGTTCAACAACGAGTTCGGGGTCGATAATCTTGCGGTACCCGAGCCCGCCGCACTCCGGGCACGCCCCGTACGGATTGTTGAACGAGAACATGCGTGGTGACAGCTCCTCGTAACTCACCCCGCAGTGGACGCACGCATAGTGTTCGCTGTACATGTGTTCTTTTCCGTCGTCGGTGAGGATCACCACCGCGCCGCCCCCGTGTTTGAGCGCGGTCTCGATCGAGTCGGCGATCCGCGCCCGCTTCTTCGGATCGACGACGACGCGGTCAACCACGATTTCGATTGTGTGCTTGCGCTGCTTGGCGAGCTCGATCTCCTCGTACAGGGTTCTCACCACCCCGTCGACACGCACGCGTGTAAACCCCTCCTGCTGCAGCTCCTCGAACGTCTTTTTGTACTCGCCCTTGCGTCCGCGCACCACCGGCGCGAGGATCTGCACCTTGGTGCCGGCCGGAAGCTCCATCACTGCATCGATGATCTGCTGCGCCGATTGGCGGGTGATCGGACGACCGCACTTCGGGCAGTGGGGATGGCCGATCCGCGCGTACAGGAGTCGGAGGTAATCGTAGATTTCGGTCACCGTGCCCACCGTTGAGCGCGGGTTGTGCGACCGCGTCTTTTGGTCGATCGAGATCGCCGGCGACAGCCCTTCGATGAAATCGACGTCCGGCTTGTCCATTTGGCCGAGGAATTGCCGTGCATACGCCGACAGCGATTCGACATAGCGCCGTCGCCCCTCGGCATAGATCGTGTCGAACGCAAGCGAGCTTTTGCCCGACCCCGAGATCCCGGTGATCACGACGAGCTTGTCGCGCGGGATCTCAAGATCGATGTCCTTCAGGTTGTGCTCACGTGCTCCCTTAATGCGTAGTACGTTCATAGCTTCTTCTTTAACGCTTTGATCTCATCACGGAGGCGGGCAGCGAGCTCAAATTCGAGCCGGTCCGCAGCGCGGTGCATGTCCCGGTCCAGCTTGCTGATCGTTGCCAGGATTTCCGCGTGCGTGAGCCCGTTCACCTTCGCCGCTGCCGGAGTATACTCCTCCTGCGGAGCGCGGATCACCGACAGGATATCGGTGATGTCGCGCTCGATCGTCTTCGGAATGATGCCGTGTTTCTTATTGTACGCGATCTGGATCGCACGACGGCGGTTCGTCTCGTTGACCGCGTGGTTGATCGAGTCGGTCATCACATCGGCGTACAGGATCACCTTCCCGCGCACATTTCTCGCCGCCCGCCCGATCGTCTGGATGAGGGACGTCCCGGAGCGGAGGAACCCCTCCTTGTCAGCGTCCAGGATGCCGACAAGCGATACTTCGGGAAGATCAAGGCCCTCGCGCAGCAGGTTGATCCCGACGAGGACGTCGAACTTCCCCAGCCGCAACTCACGCAGGATCTCCACCCGATCGAGGGTGTCGATCTCGGAGTGTAGGTAGCGCGCCTTAATTCCAAGGTCGACCAGATACTCGGTCAGGTCCTCGGCCATCCGCTTGGTGAGGGTGGTGACAAGCACGCGCTCGCCCCGCGCCGTGACCTTCCTGATCTCCCCCACCAGGTGGTCGACCTGCCCCTGCACCGGGTGGACCTCGACCTCGGGGTCGACGAGCCCGGTGGGGCGGATAATTTGTTCCACGATTTTTTCGGAATGGCGCAACTCGTACGGGCCCGGGGTGGCCGAGGTGAAGATCACCTGATTCAACCGTTTCTCGAACTCGGGGAACATAAGCGGGCGGTTGTCGAGGGCAGACGGAAGACGGAACCCATATTCTATCAGCGTTTCCTTCCGTGACCGATCGCCGTGATACATCCCGCGGATCTGGGGGACGGTCTGGTGTGACTCGTCGATTACCATCAGGAAGTCGTCGGGAAAGTAGTCGAGCAGCACTGCCGGCGGTTCACCGGGGGCGCGGCCGTCGAGGTGGCGGGAGTAATTCTCGATTCCGGAGCAGTAACCCATCTCCTGCATCATTTCAATGTCGTAGCGGGTGCGCTGTTCCAGCCGCTGCGCCTCGAGGAGTTTCCCGTGGGCGCGTAGCTCCGTGAGTCGCTGTTCCAGTTCCACCTCGATTGATGCAATCGCGCGTTTGGTGCGGTCGGCGGGGGTAATGAAGTGCGACGCCGGGTAGATCCGCACCGCATCGGCCTCGCGGAGCGGATGGCCGGTAATCGGATCGAGGATCGTGATCCGATCGACCTCATCGCCGAAGAACTCGACGCGCACGATCCGCTCCTCGTAGGCGGGGATGATCTCCAGGGTGTCACCGCGGGCGCGGAACGTACCGCGGTCGAATGCGATGTCGTTACGCGTGTACTGAAGCGCGATGAGATGGCGCATCACCTCGTCACGATCCATCTCCGCTCCGCGGGTGATCTCGATCGCCATGTCATGATAGATCTCCGGCGAGCCGAGCCCGTAAATGCACGATACCGATGCAACGATGATCACGTCGCGCCGTTCGAACAGGGCCGAGGTAGCAGCGTGACGGAGGCGGTCAATCTCGTCGTTGATCGACGCGTCTTTTTCGATGTAGGTATCGGTTTGCGGGAGGTACGCCTCTGGCTGGTAGTAGTCGTAATAGGATACGAAGTAATGGACCGCGTTGTGGGGAAACAGCTCGCGAAACTCGTTCGCCAGCTGCGCGGTCAGGGTCTTATTATGGGCGATCACCAGGGTCGGGCGCTGCATGTTCTGGATCACATGGGCGATCGTGAACGTCTTTCCGGTCCCGGTTGCCCCGAGCAGGGTCTGGAACTTAAGCCCGTCCTGCACCCCTTCGGTCAGCTCGGCGATCGCTTTCGGCTGATCCCCGCGTGGAGCCAATCTCTCCGAGATTTGAAATCCCGCTTTCTCCCCGACTCTTGGCATGCTCATCTTAGGTTAGATGGTAGCCCGTGAGAGAGCAAGGATCAACGAACGCGAGAAACCGGTAACGGACGTGGTTCTGCAGCAGCGATAGTGAAACCCGGAGCGCCGCCGGACACCAATTTCTCCCATTACACCGGTTACACCGGGATTGATGCCACCCGGACGGAACTCAAATCCCACGATTCCACCGATGATGTGATGGGCGGTGCATATTGGAGGATGTTGCTTCTTGTCCCCAGCATTGGGGGTTAAACCACCCACCCTGACGTGGGAAAACATGATCCGGTCAGGAGCGGAGCAATTGGCCGTGCCGCACGTGCTTGCGATCTTCCCCGGCATCGCTATTCTGATAGCCGGTTTTTCGTTTAATATGTTGGGCGATGGGTTGCGCGCCATCACTGATCCAAAGCTCTACAAGTGACGCGTTGTACCGCTGAAACCGGGTAATGAGAAACGACAGCCGTAAGGAGGCTACATGAAGCGTGGGGATCAGGAACAGCTCCAACAGAAGGGCAAGATCGGACTTTGGGAAGCAGTCGCTATCGCTGTTGGGACGATGATCGGTGCGAGCATATTCTCTATTTTCGGGGTGGGCGCCGAAATAGCGGGCAAGAACCTGCCGGAGGCGTTCATTCTTTCGGGGTTGCTTTCATTTATGGTTGCCTATTCCTACGCGAAAATGGGGTCCAAAATCGTGTCCAATGCCGGCCCAATCGCATTTATTCTGGAGGGCTTCGGGGATAATACGATTACGGGGACGCTCAGTATCTTAATGTGGCTCAGTTATGTGGTGTCAATCTCGCTGTTTGTGAAGGGGTTTGCCGGGTATTTTCTGCCGCTGTGCCGTATAACCGTGACACCGATCTCGATGGGCATTGTTGAGGCCGTGGTGGTTTCTTTCTTTACCACCCTGAACTTCTTTGGATCCAAGGCGGTGGGGCGGGCGGAGTTTTACATCGTCCTGACAAAGCTGTCGATTTTGGGGGTGTTCATCGTCCTTGGGGTGGCGACGATTAAGCCGGATCTGATCATGCCGTCCGCTGATTCCCGCCATATACTGGGGACCGTTAACGCGGCGGTCGTGTTTTTCTTGTCCTACATGGGATTTGGGCTGATTACGAATGCGTCGGAGAATATGAAGACGCCGCGCAAGAACGTTCCCCGCGCGATCTACATCAGCATCGCGGTGGTAGCGGTTGTGTACATTCTTGTTGCCGCGGTGGCGGTGGGGAATCTGCCGGTGGGACAGCTGATTCAGGCGAAAGACAACGCATTGGCAGTAGCGGCCAAACCGTTTCTCGGGAACCTCGGATTTGTGCTGATATCCATTGGGGCACTATTTTCGATTTCATCCGCCCTTAACGCCACGATTTACGGAGGGGCGAATATCGCCTACGCATTGGCGAAGGACGGCGAACTGCCGCAGGTGTTCGAGCGCAAGGCGTGGTTTAAGTCAACCGAGGGACTGTATCTGACCGTTGCCCTAGGATTGTTATTCGCTTTACTGTTTAATATCAATGGCATCGCAATGATTACAAGTGCAGTATTTATCGTGATATATATTTTCGTGATCATAGCGCACTACCGCGTGACGGACAAGGTGGGTGGATCCAGAGCGCTGTTGTTGGTTAATGGGACAACGATCGCTGGTGTCCTCGTGTTGCTGTTTTATTATCAGTGGCACACGCAGCGGTTCGTGTTCTACGGCACAGTGATAACATTTTTGCTCGCATTGTTCGTCGAATTGATATATCGCAACGTAACAAAACGTGTGTTTAAACGGAAAAAAGAGGACACCGGCCCGCATGTTGGTCCGGGGTAAGCGGGATGAACGGCGGCACTTGCCTTTTCCCCCGGTCTCGTGGTATATATATCCATCACTCTATTACTTGAGGGGGTAGCATGAACAAGCAGGAGTTTGTCGATCGGTTGGCGGAAAAGGCGGGGCTCACCAAGAAGGACGCGCGCAAGGTGATCGACGGCGCGATTGAGTTGATTAACCATGCGATTGCGACGAACAATCCGGTCAATATCACCGGGTTCGGGAAGTTTGAGGCGCGGGCGCGGAGTGCGTCGCAGCGGATAAACCCCCAGACGGGCAAGAAAATCAGGGTGCCAGCGAAGGTCGTCCCCGCATTCAAGCCCGGGAAAAACTTGCGTGAAATCGTGGGCAAGAAGTTAAAGGCAGTGGGCCGGGGGGATAGCCTCACCATCAAGCGGGCGTAACCGCATTATCTGGGCGGGGATCGCCGATTAGAGCAGACAGCGCGGAGATGAGCGCATCCACGTCAGTGTGGGTATTGTATCCCTGCACCGATACGCGGATGCATTGACGATCGCGCCAGGTGGTGATTGGGACCTCGATACGAAACCGATCGTATAGCTGTTGGTGCAGCGCGTCGCCGTCCACTGCGGGTAAGGGGAACGCCGCCATCTGCCCAAACCAATCCCGTGAGTCAGGGGTAAGCGGGGATAGGCCAGTGAGCGCTGTTATTCGAGCGCGGGCGTCCCGTATGAGTGCGTGACATTCCTGCTGCACCACGGGCCAATTGTGCTCCGCCATGAACCGAATCGCCGCGGGGACGGCAAGATAGGCCGCAGGATCGTGTGTGCCCGGCCACTCCATGTAATCGATAAGCCGGGATGGACCGGGCTTCTCCGCGTGCCATCCCCAACTTACGATCAGCGGTTCGATAAACCGGTGCATATCACGACGCGCGTACAAGAACCCCGATCCTTTCGGTGCTAACATCCATTTATGGCAGTTGCCGGCGTAGAAATCCGCCCCCAGCGCGTGGAGATCGAGTGGGATCTGGCCCGGGGCGTGCGCGCCGTCGATCACGGTGATGATCCCGCGCTCCCGTGCCCGCGCGATCAGCTCCGCGACCGGCAGGATGATCGCCGTCGGTGAGGTGATGTGGCTCAGGAACAGGACGCGGGTGCGGTCGGTGACGCGCGACCATACCGCATCCACTACATCGGCTGCCGTGTAGAGCGGGACATCTAGCGGTGCTCTGATATAGTGTGCTTCCCGTTTGTCGCAGATGAAGCTCCACATGCGGTCGATCGCGCCGTACTCATGATCCGTGCCGAGCACCTCGTCCCCGGGCCGTAAGGGCAGGGCACGGGCGACGATATTGAGCGCCGTCGTTGCGTTGGGTACGAACGCGATCTCGTCGGGATCCGCGGCGATGTACTCCCCCAGCGTGGCGCGTGCCTGCGCCATCAGCCCCGGGAACCGACGCGCGAGGAACTCGACGGGCTCCGCTTCGAGCTCGCGCTGCCATCGCTGATACGCAGCGAACACAGGTGCGGGACACGCCCCGAACGAGCCGTGGTTCAAAAAGATAACATCGTCGCGCAGGAGAAAATGCTCGCGTAGGTCCTGAGATCGATCGTTCACGGCACCTATGATACCAAAATGCGGCGGATCGCGCCCGGGGCTGAAGATCTCTTCTCCTTCACTTGACACGCCGGCGGAATGAGTGTATGGTAATTTTCATGAACGACACAAGCGTGCGTGCACAGACTGCGGTAGCTGTCACCCTCTGCGGAGGATGCACGACGTTTGTGTCCGCGCTGCTCTAAGCCGATCGGTTTAGGGGCAAGCGGACGATTAAGACTGCGGCAATTGCCGTGGTCTTTTATTTTTGGGAGGCGATATGCGCACACTGGTGATGAAATTCGGCGGGACGTCAGTGGGAACCGGCGCTGCCATGGCCCAAGCGGCGAAGGGCGTCTCCAATGCCGTGGAGGATGGGGATCGTGTGGTAGTTGTCGTCTCCGCGCTCAGTGGGGTGACCGACATGCTGATCGATGGGGCGAAGAGCGCGGCGGATGGAAACGAGGACCAGTATCACAAGATCGCGGATGCCCTCCGGACGCGCCATCGCGCGATGGCGGCGGAGCTTATCCCCGATCCGACTGAGCGGAAGGCGGTCGAGAACGCGATCGAGGAGCACTTAGCTGAGTTTTCCCGGCGGTGCGCAAGCGTCGCCGTGTTGCGCGAGCTCACCCCGCGGGCGCTGGACGGGATCGTATCGTTCGGGGAGCGGCTGAGTGCGCGCCTGTTCGCCGCGGTCCTGCGCGGGAGCGGACTGCGGAGCGAGGCGATCGACGCTACTGAGCTCATCGTCACCGATGACACGTTTCAGCATGCGGTCCCGCTCCCCGATCCGACGCGGGACCGGATCGCCGCCCGCCTCACCCCGCTCCTCGACCGCGGGGTTATCCCGGTGGTCACCGGGTTCATCGGTGCGACCGCGTCCGGGGTGACGACCACCCTCGGCCGGGGCGGGAGCGACTACACCGCGGCGATCCTCGGGGAGATGCTCGGTGCCGACGCCGTGTGGATCTTCACCGACGTCGACGGGGTGATGACTGCCGATCCCCGCATCGTCCCCGACGCGCGCGTGATCCCGGTCATCTCCTACACCGAGGTCGGAGAGCTCGCCTACTTCGGGGCGAAGGTCCTCCACCCGCGTACCATCCGGCCGGTGATCGAGCGCGGGATCCCCCTGTGGGTGAAGAACACGTTCAATCCGGACGCACCGGGAACGCGCATTGTGCGCACCCCCGAGACCACCGACGGCACGGTCAAGGCGATCACGGTGATAACGGATCTAACCATGGTCAACGTCGAGGGGCGGGGGATGATCGGAGTGCCGGGGATCGCCGGGCGAACGTTCAGCGCGGTGGCGCGCGCCGGGGCAAACGTGCTCATGATCTCCCAGGCCTCGTCTGAGCAGTCGATCTGCTTCGTCGTGCCCACCAAGAACGCCCCGGCGGTCGTCGCCAGCCTGGAGGAGGAGTTCGTCCGCGAGCTCGTCCGGCAGGACATCGACCGCGTGTGGTCGCAGGACGGGATCGTCATCATAAGCGCGGTCGGGACGGGGATGCGCGGTACACCGGGGATTGCTGGCCGCATCTTCGGCACGCTCGGACGGAGCGGGATAAACGTGATCGCGATCGCCCAAGGTTCGTCCGAGTGCAGCGTCTCTCTTGTCGTTGCCGCCGCGGACGCCACCGCCGCGGTGCGGGAGATTCACAAGGAGGTAATCAGCAATGGCAGATAAGATCCCTGTTG
>WFSM01000191.1 GCA_015485945.1 Candidatus Bipolaricaulota bacterium
GAGATCATCAAGGATGCGGGCCAGCCCGGCGCGATCACCGTCGCGACGAACATGGCCGGGCGCGGAACGGACATCAAGCTCGGAGACGGGGTGGCCGAGCTCGGTGGACTGCACGTCCTTGGGTGTCAGCGCCACGAATCACGGCGGATCGATAATCAACTCCTTGGGCGCGCCGGCCGGCAAGGGGATCCGGGATCGTCCCAGTTTTACTTGTCGCTCGATGACGATCTGCTGCGCATCTTCGGCGGTGATAGGATTGGTGCGCTGATGGACCGGTTGGGGATGGAGGAGGGACAGGCGATTAAACATGAGTTGCTGTCTAAGGCGATTCGCCGCGCGCAAAAGCGAGTTGAGGGCCGTAACTTCGAAATCAGAAAACGCTTGCTCGAATACGACCTTGTTCTCGCCAAGCAACGGGAGGCGGTGTATGCCGTGCGCGATCGGTTCCTGTTGCCGGCGGGTGGAGAGGTGGAGGCGTTATCGTCCGACGACCTCGACGACTACTTAAACGATCTGTTCGGCGAAGTGGCGGAAAGCATTGTCTTAAGCCATGTTAATCCTTCACGCCCATCCGACGAATGGAATCTAACCGGGCTCGCTCGTGAGCTCGCCGGGTTCGGCCCGATTACGCAGGCCGCGCTTGACGGCAAGCACCCCGACGAGTTGAAAGACTTAGTGATAGAGCACTTCCAAACAGCGCTTGCTCGCCAAAAGAAAAAGTTAGGTAATCAGTTCCCGCTGATTGCCCATTACCTGATCCTGCGCACGATTGACGAGGCATGGCTCGCCCACCTGTATACCCTTGATGACCTCAAGGAGGGAATTGGGTGGACTGCGTACGCCGGCACAGATCCACTTGTTGCGTTCAAACGCGAATCGTACGTGCTGTTCCAGGACATGCTCAAACGCGCTGCTGATAAGATCGTGCGTTCACTTCTGAATCCACGTCTCGCCGTTGCGGGCATCGAAGAGGAGAAACCCGCTCCTACTCCAGCCAATGTGCAGTATGTTCATGCCGGTGCAACCGCAACCGATTCCAGCAGCGCCTCCAGCACTGGGGGCACCGTCTATGCGGGCAAGCGGTACAAGACCAAGCAGGACAAGCCGCCGAAGAACAAGGCCAAGAAACCCGGTCGCAACGACCCATGCCCGTGCGGCTCGGGAAAGAAATATAAGAACTGCTGCGGGAAAAACGAATAGCTTACTGTAAACCAACTCCTCTACATGCATGTGGTTTAGGAACTTATTGTATGGAAAAAAGTTACAAAAATCCTATCCCGTAGGGATTTACCGCCATTGCACTTGACAAATACTCAAAATGACGTTATAATTATTATTGATATGGTTGGGCTCTGAAAATGGTAAACCCGCTGCAAAGCGGGGGCACAAAGGTACGGGTCCAAAGTGGATAGCCGCACTGCCAGAGCCGGGGGAGGAACCGGTGTTGCAGTGGGGCGTTTTTGTCTTTATATGATTGCCTCTTACGAAAGGTGAGGGGCATTTTTATTTTGTGGAGGTGGTTACGTGCAAACCCAAGTAGAGCTGTTTGAACTTGAAGCAGTAAAGGAGGAGTACCAGGAGAAGGATGCTATCGGGATTCCGATGTCAGTACGCGAGCGATACGAGCGTGCTCTCGCCGAAATTCGCGAGCGAATCAGGCGGGCACGGGAGGGCAAATCGAGCAAGAAAGTGGGGGCACTGCTAATTGAGCAAGGGGTGCTAGATCCGGAGAAGTTGCAACAGGCGCTCACCGCCCAGCAACAACGCGGCAAAGGCGAGCTTATCGGCGAGGTCCTGGTGGCACTTGGGCTCGTCAGGAGAGAAGCGCTTCTTTCGGCACTACAGATACAGACAAACGAGAATTGAAGAGCAAGGAGGAAGGCATGAGAGTGAAGTGGCCGATTGTTTTATTGATTGCTGGGATAGTTCTTCTAGGGGCAGTTTCGGTGTGGGCAAACGATCTGTACGTCAATCCAACGGGCACTGGTGGTGCGTATACGTCAATTCAAACGGCAATTAATGCCGCCCAGCCTGGTGATACGATCCATGTAGCGAACGGAACCTATACAGAAGTATTAAATATACCTAAGAATCTTACAATCCAGGGAGAGAGCGAGACCGGGGTGATTATCAATACCTCTGGGTCTGCTGGTTATGGGATCTCAGCCGATGGAGATTACACTATTTCGCTTAAGAACTTCACGGTGGTTGGTCCGCCTTCTGGAACGTACGGATACGGCATTAAAGTATCGGGAGAAAACGCTGATATCACCATACACGACGTTACCGTTAAGGATAGCGGCCGATCGGGTATCGATCTGAACGGGGTCGCACACGGCGATTTGAAGGACATCACCGTCATCAACAATGGCGGGGTGGGGCTGGCACTCACCGATTCGAGCAATGTCACCGTGGACGGCATTACAACTAGTGGAAACGCGTGGGCCGGGATGGCGGTATACACCTACGGAGTGTCCTACGCCGGTGGGTGCGACAACATAACCCTTACTGGGACGAACTCGTTTGGTGAAGCCACCGGGCTGTATACCGAGATAGAGAATCCCGCCGATCCCGCACATCCGTATTCGATTACGAATCTCCACATTCCGCTGTCCGAATTCAGCTACACGGTCAGCAGCAACGCACATCCGAATTGGGTCGCGTACTACCCTAACCTCACCACCGCTTCAGGAGCAGCGGTCGCTGGTGACCCCAACAATGCGTTCATAAATGACCGCAATACCGGCGATTTCGTCGTTGTACCGGGGCTTAAGATCCAGGCAGCAATAAATGCTGCCGGGGACGGGGATGTTGTTCATGTTCTGGCAGGTGTATACACGGAACAAGACTGGATTAATGCCGGCATAGTATTGCAAGGAGAACCGGGAACAAGCATCAAATCTGTTGGAACTGCGCGATACACCATGGATGAAGCAGGTAGTAAGCAATTCATTCCCGTCATTTTCGTGTACGGCGGTGCGATGGATGCTAGCAATCATGTCTCTGGAACAGGAGTGATCAATGCTAACATCGAAAACTTGGACATCGATGGACAGAACCACATAGCAGCAGGTGTTCGATCTGTAGGAGTTCTTGTCCGTAATGTTCATGGGACGGTTTCCGGGAACACGATTCACGATATCGGCATTGATGGCAGTGAAACATTTGGTGTGCTGGTGTATGGCGACTCAAATATGATGATAGACAATAACACCATCACTGGATGGAGTCGTGGCGGCATAGGGGTAAACAGCGGTGAGGCCACAATACGTAATAACACTGTTGTGGGGCCTGGCTTGGGAATTCCTGTGACATGGGCACCTAATGGAATTCAAATTGGTTATGGTGCACAAGGGACCATTGCTGGCAATGACGTTTCCGGCTGTGGATGGCCTGGAACAGCGTGGACTGGAACAGGCATAATGGTCGTTGATACCAGCCATGTTGTTGTTGAGAATAACATAGTCCACAACAACGAAACCGGGATCAGCATCACGGACTTTCCAGGAGCCTTGTATGGGCCGCCGTGGGACGCCCGTACTGTTTCAGACGTGACGGTGCAGGGGAACACCCTTGACTCGAACGAATGGGCTCTGGACATCGCAAACGATGTAAGCAACGTTGGCGTCCTGCTCAATGTATTCAAGAACACGACCTACGACGCGATCGACGTATACGATTATGGGCTCTGGAACCCCGGCTATGGTATACCAGCTCCCTCTGATGTTGTAATCCACTACAATAGCATCACTGGGAGTGGCGGCGATGGCCTATGGGTTAGCGACACGGTTCTTAGTCCAGTCGACGCCACCCTCAACTGGTGGGGAGACGCGAGCGGTCCATCAGGTGAGGGAACTGGTGCAGGTGACTCAGTGAGTACCAACGTCATCTTCAGCCCGTGGTTAGGAACCGACCCTGACGGCGATCCGACAACACCCGGAGTGCAGATCACTGGTCCAATGACGATCATCGTCGCTCCAGTGGGACCAGCCCCTGCTGGTGGATACCTCAACGCAGCGATCGCTGGCGCAAATAGTCCTGATCTACCGTACGCTGACACAATTGAGGTGAAACACGGCACCTACGACGCATCGACGCCGATCACCGACGGGGTCACCATTGTAAGCCAACATGGATCGGCCGCTAACACTAATCTCACCGGTAATATGTCCCTTAACGCCCGCAACATCATCATCGGCCGGATGCGCCAAGGGTTCTCGATCCACGGGAACGTTACGGCTGGAGCCGGGGTGGACGCGTCGACAATCCACATCAACTGGAACGACATCTACGGTATGGTGATCAACAACGGCACCGGGACGTTGGATGCCACGTACAACTACTGGGACGGCAACACCCCGTGGACTAAAATAACGGGAGTGGTCGACTACTACCCGTATCTTCCTAACCCCGCCGGCGTTATCATCGGTTACATCGACAGTCTTCACCTTACTCCGGACGACGCGATCACATACGCCAATCTGAAAAACAGCGGTATGCTTGGTGCCGATGCACTGGCGGTCCTTCAATTGATGCATGCCTACGGGTTCTCTCAAGAGGAAGCGCAGCAACTGGTGCGCGAGTATGGTCGCGGGCGAATCCACATCGCAATGATGGGCGCGCACTCTCTTCACGCATTCTCCATCAACCTTCTCGGCTATAACCGCACTGCCGGCGCCGGGGGCACGATAAATCACCAGATCGCCGGTGGTGGTGGTAGCATCAACGGTGTCACCGTAAACGCGTCTTACAAGCAGGGGGAACCGATCCACGTCGCGTTTACCCTCACCGATCCGATCACCGGGAAAGAGGTAACCAACGCGATTGCCACCCTGTCGGTGGTACGGGTGACCCCAGGTGCGAAGACCGCACTCGTTTATTGGGGAATGATCCAGTACGACAAGACGGCAGGACAATATAAGATCGATTACGATACGAGCCATCTCAAACCGGGATACTACGACCTGTTCATCAGTACCAATGACGGGCAGACGCAGCAGTTCCGGGTGGAAGTTACGAAGCCAGAGTAACACAGCGGCGAATTAACGGCAGAAAAACAGGGGAAGGGACCTCCCTTCCCCTTATTTTTGGTGGAGGTGGCGGGAGTTGAACCCGCGTCCGAAGATACCTCCGATCGGCGTCTACAAGCTTAGGATCGCATTTTTATCTCGATGAGCGATCTCCCGCGACCTGGATAGCGCTCATCCAGCTTCCTTGAAGTTCATCGTGCCTGCAGGAAGCGCGCGAGCACGATATACCCGCATAGTCGACGCCTAAATGAAGCCCGCGGGAAGCTCCATCAGGCGTCCTCCCCTAGTTGAGGGAAGGAGTAGCGAATGCGTAATCCGCAGTTATTGTTTGGTTTTTGCCGGTTTTAGGAGTCAGCAACGCTCCGCTTGCAACCTCGCTTCGGTATCTCCGTCGATGCCGTTTCACCCCCATGTCAATGATCCAATCAAATTGTACCACGGCCGGGGCAAATTGGCAATCCGCCGGGCGTTCGTGCTATCCTGGGTGCAATGATACGTTATTCGGTGATCGGTATCGGGATAGCATTTGCTGCTGGGATCATCGCGGGTGGCGTCCTGACGAGCGGCGTTCCCGTTGTTGCCCTTTATTGGGCGGTGGTGGGGATCGTGGTTACGGCGGTGATTGTCCGCCGCTGGCACCGGGGCGCGCTTACATTGCTCCTCGTGGCGGTAGCGCTGTTGGGAGCGATCCGCCTGCACACATACCTGATCCCGGTTTCAAGTTTGTACCGCCAGGCAGCTAACTTGCGTGAGGTAACAGGCACTGTCGTCTCCTACCCACAATTGGGACGCGATTACACGACGTTCACACTCGCGCCCGAGCACATCGGTGGTTGCATTCAGGTAACGTGGTTTCACGGGAACAACAACCATATGCCGATACTGTACGGAGACCGCGTTCACCTCACCGGAGCGGGGCGTGTTCCGCCGCGGTTCCCTGACTTCGATTACCGCGCCTATCTGGCACGACGGCGCATCTTCGCCACGTTCGCCGTTGATGCTGACGACCAAATTGACCGCCTCGGAACCCGGGGAAGCACGCTCATTCGGTACGGTGATCAGCTGCGACAAACGTTATTGACGCGCCTCGACCAGTTTCTGCCGCCCGCAGAAGCGGCGCTTGCTCACGGATTGCTGTTCGGCGACCGCACCGCAATTCCTGATACCATCGCCGCCGCGTTCCGCCGTACCGGGCTGATGCATTTGCTTGCGGTATCCGGGTTGCACTTGGGCATATTTCTTGCTGGGCTGTGGTTTGGCCTGCGGTTGCTTGGGCTCCGTCCGGTCATCACGTATCCGATCGTCGGGCTGGCGGTAGGGGTTGTTCTGTTAGTGATCGGCCCACGGGTGAGCCTGGTGCGGGCGGCGTTGCTGTTCGCGTTTCTCGGGCTGGGAAGTGTGCTTGCTGATCTCGGAGTGATTTTGCGCCGGTGGGTGAACCCGTTTCAGTCGTTGGCTGCCGCCGGGGTGGTAATACTCGCAGTGCAGCCGACTGCACTCTCCGACGCCGGGTTTCAGTTGAGCTTCGGCGCAACGGCAGCGATCCTTGGGTTATACAGCCCGGGATTTCACGTTATCCAATGGGCGACTCGGGTCACAGAACCAATCCCGATTATCGCGCGTCCACTGCGGTACACCCTCCTCCTTCTTGCCACTTCTGCGGCCGCACTAGCCGGAACAGCGCCGATTCTCGCTTATCAGTTTGGCATGATTTATCCGCTTTCTCTGATTGGCAATCTGGTGGCGATCCCACTGGCCACGCTGGCACTGTGGGTCGGGCTGCCGGCACTGTTGATGTCAGCCACCCCGGCCATTGTTCTGCTGGGCGCCGGGCTCCGGGGTGTACTCCACGCCCTCATTTGGACTGTGGACTGGTTGAGCCGACTGCCACTCGCTGCGGTGGCGGTCCCGGCATGGACCGGGGTGTGGATCGGCGGAATGGTGGTCTATATCGTGCTTCTTGCTATCTACCGACGCGGCTGCTCGTCGTGCACTTCGTATTCCACGTCGATTACATCGGAGTCCGTCTCATGATGGTGTCGGTGGTGCGTAGGAATGGGAATGAAATAACGCACAAGAAGCGCTATTCCAGCGATATCGCTTATCACTCCCGGAATGATGAGCAACACTCCGGCGAGAAGAAGGCGCAATTCGCGATTGTGAAACAGGGC
>WFSM01000192.1 GCA_015485945.1 Candidatus Bipolaricaulota bacterium
GCCCCATCTCGGGCTCGACGTGTATGGTAAGACGCTTGGAATTGTGGGAATGGGGCGGATTGGAACCGCGGTCGGTCGGCGCGGTCATTTTGGGTTTGGGATGCCGGTGCTCTACCACAACCGCAACCGGAACGAACCGGCGGAACGGGAGCTCGAGGCACGCTGGGTCCCGTTTGCGGAATTGTTGGAGCGCAGCGATTACATCTGCGTGCATACCCCGCTCACGCCGGAAACGCGTCACATGTTTGACCGAGACGCATTTCGGCGCATGAAGCACACCGCGATTTTGGTGAATGTGGCCCGCGGACCGGTGGTCGATGAGGACGCACTCGTGTGGGCGCTTGCGACCGGCGAGATCGCCGGGGCGGGACTGGACGTGTACGAACACGAACCGCAGGTTCATCCCGGGCTCGTCGAACTGCACGAGCGGGTTGTCCTCACCCCGCACATCGGGAGCGCGAGCGAAGCGACGCGGCGGGAGTTGGCCAAGATCGCGGTCGACAACGTGCTTGCCGTCCTCGCCGGAAAGCGGCCGCTCACTCCGGTCACGTGAAACAGCCGAGCTGACAGGCGCTGATCTTGATTCCAAGCACCTCCGCTGCGCTGGCGACTTGTACCTTGCCGATCCTGAGCTGCGCCGCGATCTCCCACGCGGCGGCGCACGGGAGTTTCCCGTCCACCAGGTGGGCGGCGATTTCCGCCTTCAGTTTCTCCGGGACGTCCTGCATCGGGACGACGATCGATCTCTTCCCCAGATCATCGTAGCCGAACAGTCCGAGCTGGCAGCGGGAAATTTTGATCCCCAGTTGCGTTGCTTTTTGATTCACTTCGGACGGGGTTATTCCCAGCTCAGTTGCGATGCGAAACGCGTGCGGACACGGAAGGCGGCCGTTTACGAGGTGGTCCCGAATCTGCTGTTCGATGGTGTCCATATCACGATTTTCGCCCCTGTACCCTGGGGCGGCAACCTCGTGCTTTGTGGGGGCAACCCGGATCGGGTAACCTCTCCCAACAAATGACCTTATGGATCGGGGTTTCGCTCGCACTCGCCGTGCTTATCATCGTGTCGCGCTACAGCCTCCCGATTGGGATGGGAGCTGCGGCGCTCGTCCTCGGGGTGTTCACCCTGCCCCCGGCCGGGATTGGAACTGCGTTATGGCGCACGTTCGGGAATCCATCCGTTCTGTTGCTGGCGTTCGTCGTCGGCGTGATTCCGCTGATCGGCGGGGTGCTCGAAGAAAGCGGGGGGATCGATCGGTTGGTCACCAACTTACGCATCGGGGTGCGTCCGTTTCTCGCGTTTGCACCGGCACTGCTGGGGATGCTCCCGATGCCCGGCGGTGCCCTTCTCTCCGCCCCACTGGTGGAACGCGGTGCCCCCGACGTTCCCGCGGACGTAAAGGCGGCGGCGAACGTGTGGTTTCGCCACGCGTTCCTCCTCGTCTATCCCCTCAGCACGTCGCTGATCGCGTCGGCGCAGATCGCAGCGCTGGGCCTGTATACCGCCATTCTGTACCTGATGCCCGCGTTTCTGTTTGTGATCGGGCTTGGGTACTTATTTCTGCTACGGCGAGCGCACGGGCGGGCGAGCTACTCCGAGCGGTTTTCGGGGAAGGATCTGGCGATTCCGCTCGGGATCATTCTGGCGGCGCCGGCGCTCGACCTCGCGCTCAAAAAAGGGATCTCCCTCCCGTATCCGGAGATTGGAACGGCGGTGGGAGTGACGGCGAGCTTGGGGTTCGGGGTGTGGTACGCGCGTACCCGCCTTCCTCAGCTTGCCGTGATCTACCGCCGGATGCGGCCGCACTACTACGCCGGGATCATCTTCTCGATGTTCTTTTTCCTCAACGTATTCGCTGCATCGGGTGCGCCGACCAGGATCGCCGCGCTTTCTCTGCCGCCGCTCGCTCTGTGCGGTGGATTGGGGTTCGTTCTTGGGCTCATCACCGGCCGAATCCAGGCCCCGATCTCGATTGTCGTCCCGATTTATCTCGCGACGCACGGGGCAATGTCCGCAGCCGCGTTTGCGGTTACGTACTTCGCGATTTACCTCGGATACCTGATCACCCCGATCCACCCATGTGTGTCGGTGTCGCTCGCCTACTTCAAGACCACGATGCCCGCGTTTCTCCGCCAGATGGCGGTACCGGTGGCGATCGCCTTGGTTGCCGACCTGGTGGTGGCGGGGTTCGTGTTGTGATGAGTGTTACTTTTTGAGTGCGATCGTCTGAGTGGGGAACGCGAACTCGAGCCCAGCGACCTCGAACCGCCGTTTGATCTCAAGATTGATCTCCTCGATTGCCTTCAGGTAGGCGTCGTAGTCCATGAACTTGCACCAGTGCTGGACGAGGATATTGAGCGAAAAGTCGCCGAACTGGTTGAAGTAAGCGCGGTATTGCCCGGTCGAGGGGTGCGTTTCCATAATCTCGCGCAGAATCGCGAGGGCGCGTTCGAGCTGCTCAGTCGAGGTGTCATACACCAGTTCGACAGTGAACGTGGTGCGGCGCATCGGGCGCGCAGTGAGGTTGGTGATGTTCGCCGCGGCGACAGTGCGGTTGGGGATCGTGACCAGCGTCCCGTCCCACGTACGGACGCGCGTCGAGCGCAGCCCGATCGACTCCACCGATCCTTCGAACCCCTCCAGGCTGATTGCGTCCCCCACCTTGAATGGACGGTCGACAAAGATCATCACTGCGCCGAACATGTTGGCGATCGTATCTTGGGCGGCGAGGCCGATCGCGAGCCCGCCGATCCCCAGGCCGGCGATGAGGCTGGAGATGTTGTAGTTGAGGACGTTCTGCAGGAACAACAGCGCCCCGATGATCCAAATGAACCACTTGATGCTCTTGCCGAGGATGGGCACAAGTTGGTCGTCGAGGGCCGATTCCGTGCGCGCCGCTCGCTGTTTCAGCACTGTCACCCATAGGTCGACCACGCGTGTCAACAGATACAGGATGAATATCGTGAGCAACGCGAGGAACAGTCGATCGATCGCCACCTCGACGGCGGGCGGAAGGACGAACAGCCGGAATGCCCCCCACACAACAAGGAGCGGGATGATTCCTTGGAGGAGCTGCTGCGAAAAAATGAACAGCGCCCGTGCGGTGTGCGAATGATCCTTGGCGGTGGACAGCCGGTGCAGAAAATAACGCGACCCCTGGTAGATCCCAAACGCGGCCACGAGGAGCAAAAACACCGCTCCGTACCGCCATACCTCGTTACCCCAAATCTGGTAGTGTAACCATCCAGTGCCCATTTCATCTTAAGCCTAGCGAAACACGTCCCGGATGCAGCGGCGGCGGTTCTAGTAAATACGGACGTTTTTCGCGAATATTGTGGTCACGGTTGCATGCGAGGAGGTCGGATGCGCAAGCTGTTTACCGTGCTCCACTACTTGGGAGTCGTTCTCATCGCGTTTGCGTTTCTGCAGGCGCTGCCGCTTATTGTGAGTGCGGTTTACCGAGAGACGGTGCAGTTTCCGTTCCGCATCTACGTTATCCCGGCGGCGATTAGTCTCGGGCTTGGAATTTTGCTCATCTCGTTTTTCCGCCCCCGGCCGCTTGAACCCGGAACTGGGATGGCGGTCGCCGCCCTGGGGTGGCTCGGGCTGTCCGCGATTGGTGCCGTCCCGTACTGGCTCGCGTTGAAGATCACTTATCTCGATGCGCTGTTCGAGACGATGAGTGGGTTCACCACCACCGGGATGACGATGTTCACTGGGCTCGACGGCCTGCCGCACTCGATCCTGTTCTGGCGCGCGCTCACGCAGTGGATCGGCGGGTTGGGAATCTTCACTCTGTTTCTGCTCATCGCGCGCGGCGGCGGCGCTCCGAACGCGCTTTATTCCGCGGAATCGCACAAGGCGACGACAAAGCGGTTTTCACCCGGGCTGTTCAGCTCGCTGCGCATCCTATGGGGGATCTATGCCGGACTCACGCTTGTGTGTGGGATTGCCCTGTGGACGGAGGGGATGTCGCCGTTTGACGCGATAGCGCACGCGTTAACCACCGTGTCCACCGGCGGGTTTTCCACGCACGACGCGAGCATCGCGTACTTCTCGTCGTACCCTCATTACGGCGCTATTGAGGGAACGATCGCGCTATTTATGTTTCTCGGCGGAACGAGTTTTCTCATCCATTGGTATGTATTGCGCCGCCGCTGGACCGATATCAGGCGAAACACTGAATTTCGCGTGTGGGTCGGGTTAATCGTCGTCGCCACGCTGGTGGTTGCATTTCTCGGCGAAGCGGGCGGTGCGGTCGGGGTGCGACTGCGGACGGCACTGTTTCAGGTGATTTCAATTGCTACCACGACCGGGTTCAGCACGGTGAACATCACCAATCACCTGTTTAATCCGCTCGCCCGCCAGGTGTTCCTGCTCCTGATGCTGATCGGCGGCTGTGTCGGCTCGACCTCGGGGGGAATAAAGGTGTTGCGGATTGGGTTTATATGGCGATTGGTGCGTCACGCCCTCCGCCGCGTGAGCCGGCCGGCGCGGGAGGTGGTGGCATTCACGTACGATGGGGAGATCGTCCCGCAGCCCGAAGTGATGCGCACAGCGGCGATCGTGTTCTCGTGGTTGGGAATCGTGATCGCCGGATCGTTGATCACGGGTGCGTTCACCAGCCTGTCACCGCTGGCGGTGTTTTCCGGCATGGCGTCCGCGGTGGGAAACGTTGGTCCCATGTTCATGACCCAGAACGCGCTGATGGGCATTTCCCCGGTGATCAAGGTATTCTATATCCTGGGAATGCTCGCCGGTCGATTGGAGATCCTGCCGATTTTGCTGATTTTCTCCCGCCGGGTGTGGAGGTAAAGATCTACCGCAGAGGCGCTGAGAGCGCGGATAACTGAGAATGAAGATTAGGGGAAGAACTTGAGCTCACCACGTCTACGGATATTGAGGAGGTAGACATGCGCGTTGTTATTGCCGGGGCGGGGCTGGTGGGGCGGCGGTTGGTGGCGCGGCTCGCCGCTGACCGCCACGATGTCACGGTTATCGATCTGTCACACGATGTGTGTGAGTTGATCAGTGCGAAGTTCGGGGTGGCGGCGGTGTGCGGAAGCGCGACCGATATCGGGGTGTTGGAAGAGGCCGAGTTGAACCACGCCGACGTCGCGGTCGCGTTGATGGGGGAAAGCGCCGACAACCTCGCGTTTTCCCTGCTTGCCCATGGCATGGGGGTGCCGCGCATTGTCGCCCGCATGCCCAACCCCCAGTACCGTACCGCATACGAACAGGCCGGCGTGACCGGGATCATCGACATCGCTGGGTTGTTCATCGATGCGCTCCTGCTCGAGATTGAGCGGCCGCAGGCGCGTCAGGTGGGAAGCTTCGCCGATGGTCGCGGCGGGATTGTGTCGGTGGTTGTTCCCGACGGCGGGCGCGGGGTGGGCAAAACGGCGGCGCAGATTCAATCCGACAAGCGGTTCCCGCGCGCATGCGTGGTCGCCGGAATCGTGCGCGGAGAGGAGATCATCATCCCGCCGGGGCCGACCGCGGTGCGCCCTGGCGATGCGGTCGTGATCGCTGGAAACGCGGATATGCTCGAGGCCACCGTTGACTACTTCAGCGGCAAGATCGGTCTATTCCGAAGGAAACCGATACCGCCGGACAACACGCAAGCCGAGCTTGACACGCTGATCGAGGGCAAGGATGACAAGAGCGACGCTGATACCGGTTAGCCCGCGGGGCGGTGGTTCACGGTCACCGCGGTGAACACGAGCTGGAGTGCGGTTGTGTACGGTGGGTTATTATTCGGGTCCGCGGTGATGGAGTGGACGATGAGCGTGAACTCGCGACGGTGCGGGTCGGCAAACCCGGTCTTGTCGCGCAACAACGGGCTGTAGACAAGGCCACTTTGGCGGATCGACCCGTCCGGTTTGCGCACCGCGTCCGCCACTGACCATTCCCCGCGGAGGCCGGTGTCGACAAGTTTCCCATTCACATAGAGATCAAATGTACTGATGCCCGCGATCAGGGCGTGGGTGGTGGGAAGGCTTGGCCCACCAAATTCGGTGTCGCCATAGATGTTGGTATCAGTGACGACGCGGTCAGTGGGTGTGAGGTGCGACGACAACGTGATGCGGCCGGTCAGTTTGGTGTCGGCTGCGACCGATAACGCACCGCTGGCCGCGGTGGTGGATACCGTAGCTGTGATCGTGCCGGTGTGGGTCGTGGGATCGAACACGAGCACGACATCGCCGTCAATTGGGCGTACGTCCATGCCGGAATACTGGAAATTATCACCATATTTGCCCACGACAATTGGGTGGTTTGCGGTAATCCGCCACCCGGAAATGGGCGGTGGAGAGGGGGCGAGCATCGCTGTGATGAGCCAAGCTCCGGCAATCAACACAGCGACGCTAACAATGATGATGATGGTCCGATCGATCATCTCTGGTTCCCGA
>WFSM01000193.1 GCA_015485945.1 Candidatus Bipolaricaulota bacterium
GGAAGGCCAATGGTAACGCTGATGGCATCGATTCCTGCTGCTGTGGCTATGAGTGAAAAACAAGCAAGAACTCCGAACACTGCGAGAAACATGCGCGCCAACATCATAACATAAGTTTAATGCATCAAACGATCCGCGGTCAACTGGACGGGCGGACAACATCACCAACGAGGAGGTTGAATTGGGACGTCTTCACCCCGTACGCCACCTGATCGCGCACCGAAACGATCACGATCTCCCCTTTTACTCCGCGCACGTCATAACTCAACACCCTTCCCGTGGTGGGATCGGTGATCAGGTTCTCGGTGGCGAGCACCTGGAAAAAGTCGCCCTTGTGCACACCGACATTGGCACCGATGTTGATCACCACCCGCCCATCAGGCAGGATCGCTGCCACTTGTCCCACCCGCGGCAAGGGAGCCGGAGCAGCCACAAGCGGAGCGGATCGAGTGGCATGAATCTGTGGCGCCACTTGGGCTATCCCGTCAATCAGGCGCGCGGTGAGCTGATTGACCACATGGCTTACTGCCCTACCTACGATTGTATTCGCAAACTGGGGGCTTCCCACCGTGACCTCGTCAATCAGCGGCCCAGCCGGGCTGGTCCCCGGGCGGATCTGAAACTCGGTTGTGGCAAGGTACGTCGCCCCGTCCCACAGCTTGGCCGTGTAAAATCCGGCTCCCATTTGGGCATTCGATGCGTCGCGCTGATCCCAGAACCATTCTCCACATTTTCCGTTTGGGATAAACTGCCACCCGAGCCATTTAAGGAACGGGCCGCCGGTCTTGTGAATCTCGACCCCGTACCACTTCGCTGGTCCGGGATTGCGATAGCCGATATGCACCGTCTCGTTGGGAAAATAGTACGATTTGTCCGTGCGGAGTCCTCCCAGACATACGTCCGTTGCCGTCGGCTTGGTCAGTGAGAGGATCTTGCCTAAATCCACGGAAAACCCGGTTGTCCCTTGCTCCGACCCGGACGCCGAGACCGATTTTACAACTGTGGAGGTGCGGACATTTATCAACCGCGCAGTCATCCCTACGTCGGCCGTGGCGCTGCTCACTTGGAAAAACCCGAGGCTCAGCGATGCGCGGGTCACGTTCATTTTAGTTACTGTTCCGACGATCAACAGATCCGCACCAAGGACACGGGCAGCGGCGACCAAATCCGACTCCTGAGACGGATTGAGGTTCCGTTTCTGCATCAGACTCTCCAGTTCCCCCCGTTCGAGGACGTGCACACCGCTGTCCACCAACCGGTTGATCAATTCGTCTGCCACGCCAGCACCCACGTTGACAAACCCCGATGTGCTGCGGTCATCAAACCGAGCCACCACCACCCTGAGCCCAGCGATCTTCGCCGCTACGGCCGGGTTAACCGGGATGACAACTGTAGCGACAAGGACATTGTTTTGCTCATTGGATTCATCGATCTTATCAAACGGCTGATCGGCCTGCGCGGTGATCGTATGCGTCCCTACCTCCGCTGTCCACGTGATCGTCGCTGATTTGGTTGCACCAGGTTTGAGTCCAAATGGGACCGAACTGCTGCCAATTGGAAAGCCATCGATAAGAAACCGGACAGAGAACGTTTGGTCAGCCGGGCTTGTCCCCACGTTCTTGACGGTAGCGGTGATCGTCACCTGGTTCCCAGCAACGGGCGACGACGGTGTCAGGGAAATCCCAGTTATGATAAGGTCCGGCTTTCCGACCGCGGCTACTACGAATAACGCGACAAACAAACTGACGATAAGCGGTGTAAAGCGTTTCACATTCTTCCTCCTTCTGGAGCCAACCTATTTTACCAATTTACACCGGCAAGCGAGCATGCGTTTCATTTATTCCTTAGGATAACGCGGAAGCGTTATCCGCAAAATCGGCGCTAATGCCAGGCCAGCTATTCCAATAATTCCTAATGTCGCTCCTACTCCCACTTGATCAGCGAGCATTCCCACTACCGGTGCTAGTCCAGCGATAAGGAGTGTCTTGAGCTGTGACTCTACGGATAGCCCGGTGGCCATCGTGCGAGCGGGAATGAGCGCGGCGAGGTACCCCACCATCACCGGCCGCCGCAGGTTCTGCACCATGTACAGGCCCAGAAACGCCGCGATCGCCACCGCGTAGATCCTGCCCCACGTGGCAAACCCAGCGATGGCGAGCAGGCCCACCCCGCCGAGATAGATCACGTTCGCGGCGCGGGGAAGGGAACGCGCTTGTTTTTCCACGTGTCCAGCATGTGACGCCGCATAGCTTGTTCCAAGGTAAATGAAGAAGTACAGCCCGCCAACGATCAGCGCTACCCGCTTTTCCGCAACCAGAGAGACCAATACCGGAAGAGCGAGTGCCTGTGCGCGAAGGATTGGCTGGAGGTAGTCTTTGGTTGACTTGAACAAGGCGTCGAACGTTGCGCTATTCAGCAATCCACGCACCAAATCCCACTGGCGGAACATGTGGATCGATTCCTTGGTAGTAAACGCAATCCGCTGTCCTAGTTTCTTCAACCATCCCCCCTCCACCGGGATTAATTCCCCGTCGAGGGCCTTGGGATAAGACGCCATAAGGAAGAGCTCGAGGATATACGGGACAATCGATGCGAGAAACACAATCCGGTAGCTTCCAGCATAAAAGACGAGTCCAGCAGCAATCAGTGCTCCGATTGCTGATCCGAACTGCGATGCTGCCCGAGTGTGCCCGTAGTATTCTACCTTGCGATCA